>JAJYOE010000011.1 GCA_021785975.1 Bacillota bacterium
TGTTCTTCAATGAGTCTGGACTTGACTTCAAGTGTCGCGTCTTTGGTATATTCAGCAATTTTTTCACCAACGATACGTCCGGCCACAACTGTCTCAGCCAGCGAGTTTCCGCCTAGGCGATTGAATCCGTGCAGGTCCCAACAGGCAGATTCGCCGAGCGAGAAGAGATTTTCAAGACCGTATACTTTGCCATCTTTATTGGTGCGGATACCGCCCATCGTATAGTGCTGGGTAGGACGAACAGGAATCAGTTCCTTGACAGGGTCAATCCCAGCAAATGTACGAGCGATGGTGGAAATTTCACGTAAATAGGTGTTGATGCGATGTTCACCCAAATGGCGAATATCGAGCCAAACGTGCGGCCCATAAGGACTGTCCACGCCATGACCAGCACGGATATGTTGCATGATCCGGCGGGAAACCACGTCGCGAGAAGCCAGTTCCTTGTATTTCGGCTCGTAGTCTGGCATAAAGCGATATCCGTCTTTGTCTAGCAAATGACCACCTTCACCGCGGGCGCCTTCTGTGATCAGGATCCACGAAGGAACCATGCCTGTGGGGTGGAATTGGATGGCTTCCATGTTGCCAAGCGGAATGACACCGGAATTCAAAGCCATTGCCACGCCGCCGCCATCATTGATGACCGCATTGGTGGATGCTGCATATAAACGGCCAAATCCGCCGGTTGCAATGACTGTCGTCTTGGCAATGTATACATGGATTTCTCCATCGCGAAGACTCCTTGCCACCACGCCGTAACATCTCTCTCCGTCATGGATCAATTCGACGGCTTCCATGCGGTCATGAACAGTAATCCCGAGCTTAATCACGATGCTATCCATCGTGTAAAGCAACGTGTGACCTGTTCCGTCAGCGGTATAGCAAGTCCTCCATTTTGCCGTTCCACCAAAGTTTCTGGCGTTAATCAATCCCACTTTTTCTGGGTCTTCTACAATTTCTGTTCCTTCATACATGCGCTTCTCATTGCGGACACGAGACCAGGGAACTCCCCAATGCGCCATTTCCCGAACAGCAATAGGGGCCGTATTGACGAACATTCTGGCCACATCCTGCTCACATCCCCAGTCGGAGCCTTTGACCGTGTCGTACATATGGACGTCCGGATTATCTCCTTTACCCATCGCGGTGTTCCCAAGGGATGCCTGCATTCCTCCTTGCGCAGCAGAGCTGTGAGAACGGCGAGGAGGAATTAAACTCAAAATAATTACATTATGTCCCGCTTCAGCGGCAGAAACGGCAGCGCGCTCTCCAGCAAGACCAGCGCCGACGATGAGCACATCAGTAGTTGTTATGTCATATGAATTCATGCCACTCCACCTCCAGCAACCTTAAGCGTAAGAAATACGCCAAGGGTGACAAAACCAATTGCGAGCATCAATAAGGTAACTACGCCAAGCACGCGATCCAATCGGTGCCGGTTGACGAATCCCCATTTCACAAAAATGCGGTACAGGCCGACACTCGCATGATATTCAGACATTAACAGAAGAACCGCATAAAAAATCAAAAAACCTGGATTATCAATACGGCCTTTCGATAAGGTAACGCTGATCCCGCCATAGGTCACGGCGACAATATGGATAAATGCAAAAAGCAAAATACCAAACCCTGTAACAATCTGAAACAACCAGGACCACGTGTCCTTATGGCGAATTAATTTGGCGTGTCGCCAAGCCACTTTCTGCTCTGCCCAACGGGCTGGAAGATGCCTCATGATCGCACCAATGTGCGCCGCAAAAATGAAGATTAATACCACCACGGTGACAGGCAATAACTCATATTTATCCATAAAGCTTGCCAGCGCACCGAACGAACTTTGACCGAGCAGGATGGAAGCCACAAATACCATATGAGTCCATAAAAACAAAACCAGAAGCAGACCGCTTACCATCTGAACCATTTCGACAATAAAGTCTGTTCTGATACTCTTTGTTAAAGCCTTTTGCAAATACATACATCCATCTCCTTTCATGCAAAGACAAAACTGGGCTCCCCCAGTAGTTATTTCGATTCAGTATGCATCAAATTATAGCACGCATGCTGTAACCGTTTACGAAAAACCATAATATAGTATGGAATCAAAAGGAGTTACAAAAATAAATGTATAAAATTCCCTCCTTAGCATTGCTCATATTGTGCAAAAAGTATCAATCTCTTTGTAAATTGTACCGATTGTGAATTCAGCATGTCAAGGCATTTAGGATATCGCTTCTGACAAGTGTGTTACTACTTTCTTGTTTTCGTAAGAAATTTCCCCTTGATAAGGAAGAACCAGCCAGTGGTGAAAATGATTCTCCATCAGCCAATGAGACAAATCAATCGCCGAAACTGGCACCAACATCATCCAATCATCACTCGCAGCATGCTCATCGCCTAACACCACTAGTTGCCGCTTAGCATCTTCAATTAATGAAAAGTTCTGTACGAACTTCTCCATGAAATTTTCATTTTTATGAGGATCATTTTTTATCCGCAAATAGCTCCAGGCGACGGACGCGTCTCCTTGATTAGATGAAGTGTTGGGCATCCAGGGTTCAATAGGCTTCCTGATTCGAGGGCTTTCCGACTGCAAAATCGCCATAACATCTTCAATCACCGCACTGGCCGTCGGCATTTCTCCTGCTCCTTTGCCAACTAACAATAAATCCCCCACCACATCAGCGTGAATGAGCACTGCATTAAATTCATCACGGATACCAGCAAGCGAATCACTATTTGGAATCATTTGAGGTCCCACGCTTAGAGTGACTGAATGGCCATCATAGCTTCCCTCTGCCACCAGTTTGATCGTGCTGTCCATCTTTTTCGCCATAGTCATATCCATCGCTTTGATCTCGGTGATCCCCTGCCTTTGCACTTGCAATTCTTCCGAGATTACCGGAAAAGCCATTGAAGCCAGAATCATCAGCTTATAGGATGCGTCATACCCTTCCACGTCACTTGTAGGATCAGCTTCCGCAAATCCTGCGGCCTGAGCCTGCGCCAGCGCACTTTCAAATGAACTCCCTTGTTCCGCCATCTGAGTCAGAATGTAATTGCAGGTACCATTGAGGATTCCACGCAACGAGGAGACGCGATTGGCACTCAAATACGCCTGCAGCGTCCTGATGACAGGGATGCCACCGCCAACGCTTGCCTCGTAGAGTAGGTGCGCCTGATGGTCAGTGGCAATCTGCAACAGTTCCTGCCCACGCTTAGCAAGCAGTTCCTTGTTCGCTGTCACCACATGCTTGCCTGATTGTAGCGCTTTTTTGACAAGAATATACGCCGGGTCGAGCCCCCCCATGACTTCCACCACAATATGAATGTCAGGATCGTCTACAATAAGGCTTCCCTCTGTGATCAGTTGCAAAGCATCGACCTCAACCCTGCGTTCTTTCTCTATATCCTTGACAAGTACTTTATTAATTTCAATGGAAACGCCAAGTTGAGATAAAATATGCCCGCTGTTCTCCCTCAGTGCTTTCACCACGCCGGTCCCAACAGTCCCAAGTCCTAACAGCCCAATTTGAACCTTTCGAATCTTCTCCATCCGTACACTTCTTTCTTCTGTTGACTGCGCAATTGTGATTAAAGTAAACCTTCTATCAGGTCCCGTAATTGGTCAAATTCGATCAAAAACGCATCGTGACCAAACGGACTGTGAAGGTGTGCGTACCTGGCATTCACCCCGCACGATTTCGCCAATTCAACTGCCTGAATGAGATCATTCGGGGGGTACAACAGATCATTGTCAATGCCCACCCAGAGCAACTCCGCACGAATACTCGACAACGCCGCAGATAACCCTCCTCGGAATCTGCCGATGTCATGCGAATCCATTGCACGCAGCAACGTCAAATACGACTGCGCGTCAAAGCGTTTGACCAGCTTGTCGCCTTGATAGCGCAGATAGCGATTGACCTGAAATTCGCCATCCTCCGTCTCTCTAGCAAACCTTTCCTTGAACAGCGCAGCGGTTCGATACGTGATCATTCCCAGCATTCTTGCCACACGCAAGCCCTGGTCGGGGAATTTCCCCGACCTAAGGTAATTACCCCCATCATAATTCGAATCGCTAATAATTGCTTGCCTCATCACGTCATTATAAGCGATTCCCATTGTTGAAAATTCAGGATCGGCCGCAATCACTACTGATTTTCTTATCATATCAGGGTACATAATCGCCCATTCCAGGGCCTGCATCCCCCCCATGGAACCACCGATGACCATTTCTATCTGAAGAACATTCAAATGATCCGCCAGCGCTTTTTGCACGCTGACCATGTCGCGAATCGTAATTTCCGGAAAATCCGCCCCATATGCTTTTTCCTTATCTGGTTTTAAGCTGGCAGGTCCTGTTGAACCGGCGCATCCGCCGAGCACATTTGAACTCACCACAAAATACCTCTCGGTGTCGATCGCTTTTCCCGGGCCGATCAGTGCACCCCACCACCCAGGGCGATCATCACTATCTGCAGCATGGGCATCGCCAGTGAGGGCATGGCATAATAATATTGCATTATCACCAGACGCACTCAACGCCCCGTATGTTTCATAGGCGATATTCACATCCGATAAAACTATACCCGATTCTGTCACAAATTCCTTCAATGTCCACGTTCCAACCTGTGAGCGGGGCAATTTCGGAGCGTTCGCCAGTTGCTGATCGAGCATGACATCCCCAGCCTCCCAAAAAGAAAATCAATCAAAAAACCCCTCAATTTTGAGGGGCATTGGTTTATACAACCTACCCTCTCATCTTTCAGAACCTCTGGTTCTGCTGGAATTGGCACCTTTCCTTGATCTCGCTATTCGATCAAAGACGGTTGCCGGGCTTCTTCGGGCCAGTCCCTCCGCCGCTCTAGATAAGAGATATCCGATTATTAAGTTGTAGGAAATTTAGCATAGGTTGATCAAACTGTCAATAGACGGTGGCACTCACTCTGCTGCTAGGTGAGCAAGAATATTTTTCGCCATCTTATCGCCAATTCCCGCTTTGCGGAATTCCTCAATGGGAGCCTCGCGCATCTCTTTGACGCTCGCAAAGTGTTTTAAAAGTTGCTTCCGCCTCGCTTCGCCCACGCCTGGTATGTCATCAAGCACGCTGTGTAGGGCACTCTTTTTGTGAGTATCGCGGTGAAACGTGATGGCAAAGCGGTGCACTTCATCCTGGATTCGTTGCAACAAATGAAATGCAGGTGAGCCAGGATCGAGTGGAACCGGGTCTGATTCATCGCCAAAAAAAAGCTGGCTGGTGCGGTGTCTGTCGTCTTTTGCAAGCCCGCATACGGGAATCTCGAGCGACAACTCGTTTTGCAAGACATCGAGTGCCGATGAAATCTGCCCTTTTCCACCATCCACGACAATCAGGTCGGGCATTTTTCCATTTTCCCGCAAAAGCCTGATATACCTGCGCCTGATCACTTCTTTCATGGACGCATAATCATCTGGCCCCTCAACGGTCTTGATGCGGAATTTGCGGTACGATTTACGGTCTGGTTGACCATCTGCAAAGACCACCATTGCAGCAACAGGGTCCACACCCTGAATATTCGAGTTATCAAACGACTCGATTCGATGTAGCGCGTCAAGTCCAAGCACATTGGCAAGTTCCTGCATCGCGCTGATCGTCCGGGATTCGTCTTTCTCCATGATGCGAAACTTCTCTTCCAGCGCCACCCTGGCATTGCTGATGGAAAGGTGAACCAGGTCCTTCTTTTTTCCGCGTTGTGGCGTCATAATCGCAGCGCCCAAAAACTCTTTCAGACCCTCCGTGTCCACCCCGTCCTGCAGCCAAATTTCCTTTGGGATGTCCGGATTGTCATAGTAATACTGAGCGATATACGAAGCAGCATCCTCTTCTAGACTCTGATAATGCCTGAAAATAGCTGCCGAGCGCTCCACCATCTTGCCCTGACGCATAATGAACACTTGCACGCTCAAATATCCGCGGTCTGCATAAAACCCGAACACATCGCGATTGATGCGATCCGCAAGCGTAACCTTCTGAGTCTCCATGACCTGATTGATTTGAGTGATCAGATCCCTAAGCTCAGCCGCCCGCTCAAAGTTCATCTGTGCCGCCAGGTCTTCCATTTGCCTCGTAAAGTCCTTGATGATGTCCTTATAGCCGCCGTTCATGAACTGGGTGATGTCTTTTTTAATCTCCTGATACTTCTCCTGGTCAACCGTAAATTCGCATGGTGCCAGACATTGCCCGATATGATAATAAAGACACACTTTATTTTTGATCGTTCGGCATTTTCGCAGTGGATACAAACGCTCAAGAAGCCTTTTGGTCTCTGCTGCCGCCCCACCACTCGGATAAGGTCCAAAATACGTTCCCTTATCCTTTTGTACCTTTCTCACAATTTCTAGTCGGGGATGTTCATCACCGGTGATTTTAATGTAAGGATAGGTTTTATCGTCGCGAAGCATGATGTTAAAATGCGGCGAATAGTGCTTAATCAGGTTACACTCCAGCACCAGCGCTTCTGCCACCGTGTCCGTGACGATATACTCAAAGTCCGCTATTTTTGACACCATTCGTGCAGTCTTGGAGTCGTGCGATCCTGTAAAATACGAACGCACCCTATTCTTTAGCACCTTGGCCTTGCCCACATAAATCACTTGTTGGTGCTCATCTTTCATCAAATAACAGCCAGGCCGTTCGGGAACATACGCCAGCTTTGCGCGAAGTTCTTCCCACGTCACCCCATCATTCCTCCAGCATTACGATTCTGATGTTGTTTCATTTCCTCCAGTTGCTTTGAACATGCTGCTCATGGAGCCAATGGACGCCATGACACCGACTGCATCCGTCGGGACAAAAATCGTATTCGAGGTCCCCTGCGCCATTGATTTTAACGCCTCAAACGATTGAAATGCTAGCATTTGTTCGGTCAAACCGGCGGTGGAAATCAGTTCGATGCGGTTTCTCTCCGCGTTCGCCACAATCTTGATACTCTCCCCATTGCCGTTCGCCTCAAGGATCAGGGCCTGCTGAACGCCTTCTGCCCGGCGAATGTTGGCTTCCTTTTCCGCTTCGGCGCGAAGGATCACCGCTTGTTTTTCCCCTTCCGCGCGAAGAATGGCCGCCTGCCGTTCGCCTTCGGCCTGTAAGATATTGGCGCGCTTCTCCCGCTCCGCTTTCATTTGTTTTTCCATCGAATTCTGGATTTCAAGCGGTGGCTGGATGTCGATGATCTCCACTCGATCAATGCGAACGCCCCATGTCTCAGTCACTTCGTCGAGTGACTTGCGCAGTTCAAGGCTGATGCGGTCGCGACCGGAGAGCGTCTCGTCGAGTTCCATGTGACCCACGACTTGACGGATGTTAGAAGCGGTGATGTTTTGTATCCCGTTCACGAAATTTTGAATATTATAGGTAGCTTGTTTAGGATCAATCACAGTATAGAAAAAGACGGTTTCAATTAAAATCTTCACATTATCCTTCGTGATGACCTCTTGTTTTGGGATCAACACTTGTTGCGTGCGCAAATCCAAATTTCTCACTACTCGGTCGATAAAAGGCACGATTAGGTTCAAGCCCGGATTCAGCGCTTTATGAAATTTCCCCAGTCGCTCCACAATCGATACACTTTGCTGCGGGATGATGCGAACGGAGCGCACGATGATCATAATCACGATGATTACGATGATGAGTAAAACAATATAACCAATAATGCTTCCCAGCATGCTATATCCCTCCTTCTGGCAGTAAACTTTCCACGATCACTTGTGTGGTCTCCACGGCTGCGATACGCACAAATTCATCTTTCTGAAAACCCAAATCCCGAGAAACGCCCTTGGCACTCCATACCTCTCCACGAATTTTTACGAGCCCACTTCCACCAGGCGTCCAGCCTTCGATAACCTGCGCCTGCTCGCCGACCAACTCATCCACGCGCGACTTGAATCGCGAAGGGCGATTCCTCCAACGCGCGCTGATTCGCCACGTACCCACTAATAATAGAAGAGATAAAACGACAAAAAAGCCCACCTGCCATTCGATCACGGGAACAAGAAGTCCAAATATTCCCGTTAGAAAAGCAGAAATAGCAATCCAGAGCAAAATGAAGGTCATGGAGAAAAGTTCAATCGCACCAATAAGCAACGCAAATACAATCCAGGCAATGAACATGGCATTAGCCCCTTCACCAACTCAACTGAGAGAAAAACAGGGCCGGTCAAAACCAGCCCTATGTTGTATCCATCCAGCCATTCGTCCATTAAGAATTGGCTTTTTTCTCCGCCATTTTCGCTTTAAGGGCAGCCAATTCTTTATCCAGTTCGGTGTCGCCTTGCAACTTCTTGAATTCATCGTCAAGTGTCTTGCCACTTCCACGAAGTTCACTGGAGGCTTGTGCTTCCGCTTCTAACTGGTTGACTTTTTCCTCCATGCGCGCAAATCCTTGTGCTGCACTGTCCGATCCAAAGGAACCCATGGTGTGATTGATTTGCTTTTGCACTTTCGCCGCGTCAGCACGGGCGACGAGCATCTCCCGTTTGCTTTTCATCTTTAATAATTCGTCTTTCATTTCGCCGAGCTTACTTCTCAGTTCATCTGCCATCGCTTTGGCCTTATCGTACTCAGAGGCATAGGTTTCGTACCGAGTTTGTTGCTCAATTTTGTCTTGCAATGCCTTTTTGGCCAATTCTTCATTGCCTAGATCCAGTGCTTTCTCCGCTTGTTCAGCGCGCTTTTGCACGAGTGATGCCGCTTCGTCACGTTGCTCGAGAAAACGCTTCTCAATGGCAATTTGTTTCGCTACCGCCACTTCCGCTTCGCCAATATCCTCATCCATATCTCGAATAAACTGATTGACCATCTTTACTGGATCTTCTGCCTTGTCTAACAAATCATTCACCGATGCCATGGTAATATCCCTTAAACGCTTAAAGAGCGCCATAACAGAATGTGCCTCCTTTGTCGTTGGTGGAACAAACTCCACCCTTATATTACATTATAAATTACAGCATGGATAATAGCTGAATTTTACATAAAGATTTTTCAATAGGTATGGCGATTGATCTCCGATTCGCAAAATAGGGCCTGATCCCAGCAGGAACAGACCCTATTTCTGATAACCAAGTGTCAAGCGTGCTTTATACTGCCTCTTTGTAACAACCGGACGAGTAAATGAAGCACGAGAACGATTGCCACCAGTAAGAGTGCAGCAGTATAAGCCAATTGATGCGCTGCATTGTAAGGTTCATTCAGATATGTCCATACGACGTAAGTCAAATAGGCTACCGGATTTTTGATTAATTGTAAATTAGGATCAAAATTCGACCATCCTGCAGTATAAATGAGGGGTGCTGTTTCCCCAAGTGCAATTGAAACTGCTAGCAATATGCCTGTTAAAACCCCTGGCGTGGCAAGTTTCAACAATACGGTTCTCGTCGCCATAAACGGAGTCATCCCAAGTGCGATCGCGCCTTCCAGATAACTTTTGGGTATTTGCCGAAAACTCGCATCCGTCGTTCGCACTATATATGGAAGAATAATAATGGAAAGGCTGATCCCCCCAGCCAGGGCTGAGAAGCCCATCCCCCACTGCAACACCATCACCATGTATCCAAAATAACCAATCACAATCGAGGGAATACCCGCTAATACTTCTGAAATAAACCGAATGACCGCACCAAAACGTTTCGGTGCGAAAAGTGAAATGTAAATCCCCGCTAAAACGCCAAGAGGAGCAGATATCAGAGAACTGATGACAATCAGCATCAAAGTGCCTAATATCGCATTTTGCAAACCCCCGGCAATCCCTGATGTTTGTGTAGCAAAAAGTTTTAAGGACAGCCCCGGTACTCCCTTACTGATGACCGAAAGCAATATATCCAAAATGATGAACATGACAAATGCCAGTGCGGCAAACGAAATGCTCCACACCGCGATCGATTTTACCTTACGCCTGTAAGAATGCATTTCATAGGAAGGCATGGTTTGAATTGACACTTCACTCACACCACTATCTGCACGAGTATCCATTCATCAAGCCTCCGTTCCTACATCTCGCCGCCCCAATTGTACGAGCAATCGAGCAAGAAGATTGGTAATCATCGTAATCACAAGTAGGGTGACTGCAATCAACGCCAGTGCGTGAATGGAGAGCTTACTGAAGTCAGTCAGCGCCCCGTCTAAAAGAGCGGCTACCGTCGAAGCCATGGTAGAGATCGGGCTGTACAAATTGGTGGGCAAATAGTTAGTGGCATTTCCACTCACCATCAGTACCGCCATCGTCTCACCAAGTGCTCTGCCCCAACCAAGAATAATGGCTCCGATCACGCCACGACGAACCATCGGAAAAGTGATATGACGAATGCTTTCAAATGTGGTCATTCCAAGCGCCTGAGCACCCTCAATCGGAAGTTTCGGAACCTGAGCGATTAAGTCTCTGCTTGTCGCAGTAATAATTGGTATCACCATGACTGCTAGCACAATTCCGCTCGTCAAAAGGCCAAAACCAGATCCTACTGGTCCTGCCAAAAAGGGCAAGACCTTGCCAAAATGGGTAAGCCAAGGACCAATTTGATTGGCAACGATGGGAGCTAACACCACCATGCCCCAGAGTCCGAACACCACGCTCGGAATCCCTGCTAACAGTTCGACTGCAGACGAAATCCATCTGGCATAGCGAGGAGGAATTTTATAAACAAGTGCAAAGGCAGAGAGCAACGAAATGGGAACGGCGATCATCATCGCAATCAGTGAAGAACCAATGGTGCCTACAATAAAGGGTAGAATGCCGAATGTTGCCCCTGGAGCGCCTTCAACGCCATTGTGGACAATAGGGTTACTCGCATACATATTTCCCATGTTCCAGGTGATTCCCGTAAAGAACGAAAAACCTTGAAACTTGAATGCCGGCCAAGCGTCCATCACCAAAACGCCAGCCACGAATAACAGAACAAGAAGAGGGCTGACGGCAGCAATGCCGGCAGCCACTTGAAATATTCTCGAACGGATTCTTGCGTTAAGCAATTGTATTGCTCCTTATTTGTAGTTTATCCGTGAATCTTGTTGATTTGCGCCTTACTAAGCGGTTGAATCGAAGCAGGCAGCGGCAGGAAGTGGACTTTTTGCATGAACACTGCTTTGTTGCCGCCACTCGGGCTGATGGCCCAATCGAGCAATTTTTTCACTGCGTTGGCGGTGGCAGGGTTGGCTTGCTTTTGATTGACAATCGCGTATTCATAGTTGATGATCGGATACGAGTTTTTCCCTGGTGCATAGATCAAGGAAATTCTTTCGTCTTTCGGCGTTTTGCCAATCATTGCACCTGCAGCCGACTTAATGGTGTTATTGTTAGGAAGCAGGAATTTCCCCGCTTTATTTTGCAGCATCGCTTCGCCAAGTCCGTGTTGCAGTCCTTGATCCAACCAGCTGATTCCGACATAAGCAACACTGTTCGGCGTGTTTACTGCTGTTTGTACCACACCCTGATTGCCTTGTGCGCCAAGTGCGCCAGGAACGCTCGGCCAAGAAACGCTGGTGCCGTATTGCACAGTTTGTGACCAGTTCGCATTCGTGTCAGTCAAGAACTGCGTGAAGAGGAAGGTATCGCCGCTCGCATCTTGGCGGTGAATCGGAACAATGGCGTTATGTGGAAGCTTTACGCCTTTGTTCAATTTGGCAATTTGCGGGTCATTCCAATAACGGATTTTGCCTGTATAGATTTGCGCCAAAATGTTACCTGTCAATTTAAGATGTACTTTTTTAGATACACCGGGAATATGGTACATCACTTGCTGCGCGGAAATCGCAAGCGGAATGTTCAGGATTCCTGGCGTCGTTTGAAGTTGGGCAGCACTCATGTACGCATCAGATGCGCCAATCTGCACAGTTCCGTCAGATGCTTGCTGAATTCCAGTGCCGCTACCTGTACCAGACGGAGTAATTTGAACGCTTGGAGCCACTTTTTTATAAGCAGGCACCCACAGTTGGAACAATGGGAAAAGCAGTGTGGAGCCTGTTTCCTGTAACTTAACCACTGATGCAGAACGGTGAGCAACATGCGATTTTGCAAATGCCGGGACTATCGATACGGATGCGCCTAGCGCACTTGCGCCAATCAACGTTGAAATCGTCATTAAAGATACTTTCTTGAAGTTATTCATAAATATACGGATACCTCCATAAAATTAAGTTTGCAATAATTAAATTGCATTCTTTACATGTTATAGAGTACCGTACCTGCGTAAAGGAGTTGTGTTGTAATTGTAAAGAAACGTTGAAGAAATGTAATCGATTTGTAAATTTACTGAAAAAACTATTACCCTATTTGCTCTTCCACATAAACTCGAGTCCGTGGGTCTTGCGGATGGTAAAAAAGTTTATCGGTCAGTTCAAATTCTACGATTTCTCCTGCTTCCATAAACGCAGTACGTTTGGCGATGCGTTTGGCCTGGGCAAGGTTATGGGTGACAATGACAATCGTCATGTGTTCAGCCAAACGGACAAACAAGTCTTCCAGCAGTTTAGTCGACTTCGGATCAAGCGCAGAAGCTGGCTCATCAAGCAACAGTACTTTGGGTTGCACAGCCAGTGCGCGAGCCAGGCAAAGCCGCTGCTGTTGACCTCCTGACAAGGCAAAAGGTGATTGATGAAGCCTGTCTTTCAGATCTTCATAAAGTCCTACTTCATTCAATTTGTCCTTTGCAATCTCAATGCGTTCTTTTTTGCTCACGCCAAAAAGTTTTAAGGCCAGGGTCAAATTATCAATAATAGACATCGGAAAAGGATTGGGGCGTTGAAAAAGCATTCCTACCGCTCGACGGAATGATTCCACATCCCTGACCTCTGACACATCCCGTCCCAGCACACTCACAACACCTTCGTGCCTAAAACCGGGAACAGTGTGACTCATCCGGTTCAACGTCCGTAAAAATGTAGTTTTCCCGCATCCAGAAGGTCCAATTAACGCTGTGATTTCCTGGTCTTTAATCTCTAGTTGTAAGTTTTGTAGCACTTGTTTATGGCCAAAATAAGCAGATAAATTTTCCACGCGAATTACTGTTTCTTTTGCACTTTCCGCCGTTTTTTTCAAATGAATGCCACCTGTTAACACAGCTTCCAATTCCAATAATTCGGACTCCGTCAAATGGACAGAATCATCGAGCGCTACAGTGTCGTTCGTCACCGCGCGTCCCCCTTCATCGTTATTAACTAATTCAAATTATAGATTGAGATTGTTAAGCGATTGTAAAGACAATGTCTTCTTCACCAAACCTTTACTTAATCTTTACAAATCAAAAAAGCAATTCGTCAGTCATGACTGACGAATTGCTTTGTCCAATCGCAATGTTGATTTTTTTTACGCACCTGTCACTTCTGCCAGTTGAGGCAAAAATCCGCTGTTTCTGAGTTCGGTGAGGAAATTTCCAAACTCGTCAAAGTTCATTTGCTGTTTGGCATCAGAGAGTGCCACGCTCGGCTCCGGATGAACCTCGACAATCAATCCATCTGCACCAACGGCCAGCGCCGCTTTTGCGACCGGCAACATAATGTCCTTCCGCCCCGTGGAATGAGAAATATCCACGAGTACCGGCAGATGAGTTTCCTGTTTTAGAATTGGCACCGCGGAGATATCGAGCGTATTGCGAGTGGCCTTTTCATACGTACGGATACCGCGCTCGCAAAGGATGATTTTTTCGTTACCTCTCGCCGCAATGTACTCGGCGGCAAAAATCAATTCTTCAATCGTTGCGGAGAGTCCGCGTTTGAGTAACACTGGTACGCGGGTTTGGCCTGCCGCTTTTAACAACTCAAAATTTTGCATGTTGCGGGCACCAATTTGGATGACATCGACGTATTGCAACGCCATTTCAATGTCCGCCGGATTGACGATCTCAGATACTGAAGCCATGTTGTATTTTTGGCTGGTCTGCTTAAGCATTTTTAATCCTTGTTCACCAAGACCCTGAAAGTCATAAGGAGAGGTTCTCGGCTTAAAGGCGCCACCACGAAGCAGGCCGATGCCTTGCGACTGCATGAATGAACCCACTTTTTCCATCTGCTCTGAAGTCTCGACAGAACAGGGGCCGGCAATGACGATCGGTTGGCCACCACCCACCTCAACACCTTTAACGTTCACCACAGTGTTCTTGTTCGTTCGTTCCCTACTGACAAGAAGACGCCGCTGCTCTTCCTGTAAACCAAGTGAGGCCTGGAAAATTTGTTTGAACAAATGACGAATGGTGCCATCAGAAAAAGGTCCTGGATTTTCACTGACCAAAATGTCCAACTGTTGTTTTTCACGCTCTGGATCAAACGGGTCGACACCCCGTGCATGCTTGATTTGGCCGATTCTTTCCACTATATCTGCCCGTTTACTTAAGAGCATTAACAATTCGTGATTGATGCCATCAAGCTCATTTCGTAATTCTTTCAATCGATCCTCTGCCATTCCTCGTACTCTCCCTCGAAATATTTTGAATATTTATTTTAATGTATTTTGTCTATTCTATCCTAATTCTTTTATTTTGCCTAGTACTTCTGCCAATGCCTTTAAAAATTGTTCGTTTTCCTCCGGTGTACCAATGCTTACTCGAATATACTCCGGAATCCCTGGAAAACCCGCACGCACGATCACGCCAAGTTTTTGCAATTCCTGAAATACATGCTGCCCGTTCTTCACTTCTGCAAGCATAAAGTTACCCTGCGTCGGTATATAGGGAATGCCCAGACGCTCAAAACCGCGATACAATTGTTCCCGTCCGAGTCGGTTCACCTCGCGCGATGTTTGCACGTGCGCTTCATCATCAAGTGCCGCAATCGCTGCAGCCTGAGCCATTGCATTGACGTTGAACGGTTCCCTAACCTGATGAAGATATCGAATCAGCGAAGGATGACCCAGGGCATAGCCTAGTCTCATGCCAGCAAGGCCATACATCTTGGAAAACGTGCGAAGCGAGAGGACAGGCTTTCCAGACTCAATGAATTCCACGGATCGAAGAGGATCCGGTGTATCTACATATTCGAGATATGCCTCATCGCAGACAACGATCACTTTTTCGGGCAAACTTTCAATAAAATGTGCGGCCGCCCGGTGAGTCAACCAGGTGCCTGTCGGATTATTCGGCGAACAAAGGTAGACCAATTTCGTCTTTTCCGTCACATGTTCTCTCAACGAGTCAAGATCATATTGAAAGCCGTCAGCAAGCGGTACCGGAACCACTGTAGCCCCCATGACTTGCGCGCCAAAATCGTATTGGGAAAATGACGGAAATGGCACCAGAAGTTCATCTCCAGGTTGCAGAAAGGTTTCCGCGATCATTTTGATCACTTCATCCGACCCGTTGCCGACAAAAACTGCTGATTCCGTCAACCCGACGTGTTTCGCGATGGCCGAGCGCAGGTCCTGCGCCGCTCCGTCCGGATAGCGATTCAGATCCTGAAGCATGTCCTGTATTGCAGCAGTTGCCTTTGGTGAAGGTCCAACGGGATTCTCATTAGACGCCATTTTAATCACGTGTTCAAGTCTGAACTCCCTCATCACGTCCTGAATTGGACGCCCAGGAACATATGGCCGGATCGATAAAAGCGGTTCCCTGACAAGCGGCTTTACAATCGCCTCAAGGTCTTTAGATAAATCGCCTTGTGCCATGTTGATTCCCTCCTATTTGCCAATAGATCAAAAATATTATTCACGATAATGCATTAGGATGCAAGAATAATTGACAGGGACAATTTCGAGAGAAATCGCCCTTATGCTACAATGTGGATGGAGTGGAGATGGCAATCGAGCAGAAATGTCTGGAGGGACATCTTGTTGACCGTCACATTAAAGGAAATTCAGGAAGCACGTCATCGCTTGACTGATATTATTGAAACAACACCACTTGATTTTTCGAATACCTTATCGAAGCTTTCCAATAATCTAATTTATTTAAAACTAGAAAATCTGCAACGAACCGGATCTTTTAAGATTCGTGGTGCTTTTAATAAAATGTCCACACTGACCGATGCGGAAAAAGCGCGAGGCGTGATCGCTGCATCAGCGGGTAATCACGCGCAAGGAGTAGCGTATGCTGCCAAATGGATGGGAGTCCCATGCACCATCGTGATGCCTGCCGTCGCCTCCCTTTCCAAAGTGGAAGCGACTAGAAACTATGGCGCCAATATTGTTCTTTACGGTCAAAACTATGACGAAGCCTATGCCAAAGCGCAGGAATTAAGGAATGCAAGTGGCGCCACATACATCCACGCGTTTGATGATGACATGGTCATTGCGGGCCAGGGAACGATTGCCATTGAACTCCTCGAAGAAGCGCCTGATTTAGAGGCCATCGTCGTCCCAATCGGTGGAGGCGGACTGATTTCCGGAATTGCCATTGCTGCAAAAACATTGAAGCCAGATATTAAAATCATAGGCGTAGAAGCCAAAGGAGCTGCGGGGTTTAAGCAATCACTCACCGCAAACCGGATCGAAGAATTATCGCACGTGGCTACCATCGCAGACGGTATTGCCGTTAAAAAGCCAGGTGTCCTCACGTTTGCAGCAGTTTCGACTTATGTCGACGATGTTTTACTCGTTGAAGATGAAGAGATTGCTCGTGCAATGGTCGTGCTGATTGAACGATCAAAAGTGGTCAGTGAAGGGGCCAGTGCAGCTGGCATTGCCGCCGCTATCACCAAAAAACTGCCTTTTGAAAATAAGAAAACTGCCATCGTTTTGTCGGGAGGCAACGTTGACGTTCTACTACTTTCGCGCATTATAGAACACGGTCTTGTCGCAGCGGGAAGACATCTTCGTTTTGTCACCACACTTCCCGACCGCCCTGGAGCACTTGTCAATTTGTTGACAACCGTTGCTGAAACAGGCGCCAATATTGTGTCGATTGAGCATTATCGACTGGGACAAGCCGTTAACCTCGGTCAGGTGGAAGTACAGCTGGCGGCAGAAATGCGAAACTGGGCCCACATTGAAGAATTGAAGGTAAAACTCCATCAATCAGGTTATGAATTACAGCTTCGCTAAAGTACGAACAAAGGCGGTTGGTTAGCATGCAGGATTTCCAGTTTGCACTGGATATAGGCACGCGGGGCGTCACTGGTCTACTCTACACGATGGATGAAGACAAGTGTGTGATTCATTTTTCAGAATCTGAAGAACACCAGGACCGCGCGATGCAGGATGGTCAAATCCACGACATTCAGGCGGTTTCCACCGTCATAGGCAGAATCAAGGCCAAACTATCGGAAATTAGCCGCCAGGAATTATCGCAGGTAGCTGTCGCCGCAGCGGGACGCGCCTTGAAGACAATTGATGCGGAAGCGTCTTTTCCTCTTGGCGGTAACACCTGTTCTCAGGAAGACGTGTTCAATTTGCAATTGCTTGCTGTACAACAGGCAAAAGCGATGTTGAGTGGCGAAGTTGACGTACCGGAGCAAAGCCCTTTTTCCTTACATTGTGTCGGCTATTCAGTGCACACTTTTTACCTGGACGGAGAAAGGATTGGAAATCTTGTCGGCCAACGCGGTCAGGAAGCTAAAGTTTCGCTTATCGCCACTTTTCTGCCTCGCGTGGTCATCGATTCGCTGGATAGCGCACTGCGCGGTGCAGATCTTTTGATGCATGGCCTCACACTGGAACCCATTGCAGCGCTAAATGCCTTGATTCCTAAAACCATGCGAAAATTGAACATCGCACTAGTAGATATTGGCGCAGGAACTTCTGACATCGCAATCACAGCAGATGGAACTGTACAGGCCTATGGAATGGTACCGATCGCAGGGGATGAAATTACCGAAGCACTGGTTGATTTGTTTCTGCTGGATTTCCCTGAGGCAGAATCATTAAAACGCAAGTTATTACTAGAACCCAAACAAACCTTTGAGGATATTCTTGGCCTTTCAAAAACGATGACCAGCAAAAAAATTCTTCAGCAATTAAAGCCATCCATCGATACTTTGGCGAAGGCGATTGCAGATGAAATCATGCGCCTAAATGGCAAATCACCCACCGCGGTGATGCTGATCGGTGGTGGCGCGAAAACGCCATTTATCGAACCGCTGCTCGCCGAGAAACTCGGTCTTTCCACGGACCGGGTGAGAGTACGCGATCGAGAATCGATCACCAGTGCGATCGGCTGTAATGAACAATTGACGGGACCAGAGGCTGTGACCCCGATCGGCATTGCGCTTACTGCCGCCTCTAGTGAAATCACCCCTATTACCGTCAATGTGGATGGCCACGCCACACGTCTGTTTGCATTTCATCCGCTCACCGTGGGCGACGCACTGCTTGAAGCCGGAGCAGATCTTAGCATCCTCAAAGCGAGACCCGGAGCTGCAATCGTTGTTGAAATTGATGGACAAGTCCAAGCACTGACTGGCACCATCGGTGCGCAAGGCAAACTGATGAAAAACCGCCAACCGACTTCACTTGCAGAAATATTAGACGCAGGCGATGAGTTGGAAGTCATACCTGCCACACAAGGGATTGAAGCGTCAGGCACACTTGGCGATTTAATAGACACCACTCAAAAGCGAACGGTGTGGATTAACCATGAACCTGTCGCCATCGAACCCGTACTGTTCATTAATGGGCGACCAGCCACGGTGACCAGTAAACTAAAAGACCGGGACCAGATCCGCATCCAATGGCCCACAATAGGTGATGTCCTTGCGACTTACAAAAAAATCGCTTTGGATACTACTTTGCATCTCAAAGTGAACGGGCAACCTATAAACTGGAACCAATCCCTCATTAGAGTAACCACTGATCCGGAAGGAACAAATAAATTGGATTTGGAGGCCGTCATTAAGGAGGACATGGCGATCTATTTGGCAAAAGAGGCCTCCGTCACGGTTGATGATGTCATGAAGAAAGCAAACATCGCTTATGTGGAAGTCACTCCCTTCCAGGTGACCGTCAACGGCAAACTAGAAGTTTTTCGCATGCAGGCTCCCATTCTTTTAAACGGCCTACCTGTGACTCTGTTCACGCTGGTCAACGACAGGGACGAAATCTCTTACGAACCATTGCAGGGCAAGAACGAGAGTCCCATCACGATCAGCGATGTCATCTATCGATTGGGCGACAATCTGAGATTGCAAGGATTAGGGAAGGCGCGATTGATCATGAGGAGAAACGGCGTCACTGCTGATTTCACGACAGAATTGGCGCATAACGACGCGGTAGACATTTACTGGGAAGATAAAAAACCAGACCCGGAAATTCGCAAAGGAGGCTTCGATAATGGCCAAACGGGATAAAGAAGGCACTAAACAACGAATATTGGATGCGGCCATTGATGTTTTTTCAGACAAAGGCTATAACGGAGCCCTAGTGGACGACATCGCCAAATTATCCGATACTTCCAAAGGAGCATTTTATTTTCATTTCCCCAGCAAAAAATCGATATTCAAGGCACTCCTTGGTACACTCGTCGAAAGAATTGTCGCAGAAGTGGAAAAAGCCATCGAGGATAAAGCTGGCGCCGAACTCAAAATTGAAGCGGCACTTGATACGGTCCTGCAAATATTCTCTCGCCATGAGAAAGCCACCCGTTTATTGTTTCTTGAAGCGACAGGACTTGGCAAAACTTTTGATCGCGAGGTATTTGAAGCTCACCAGAAGTTCGCACAAGTAATTGCAGGCCACCTTCAATCCGCAATTGACGATGGTTCGATCGCACCGCTCAATGTGCATCTCACAGCCTACGCATGGCTCGGTGCCATCCATGAAGTCATGCTGATGAGTTTTTTGAATCCGCAAAGCCCACCGCTCTCAGAGTTGACAAAACCCCTGAAAACATTGCTAATGAGCGCGCTCACTCGCACAATTCCGGCCAAATAACAGGTACGGGCGTTGTTGTCATATTAAAAATACACTATAATTGCAATAGTTTATATGTTCGCTCATAGAAGGAGTCTATCCCTTGATGATTGACCCGTTATCTTCGTCAAATTTGGCAAGCCAAGTGGCCAACACCAATAACGTAAAAACTACACCAGGTAGCCAGAGCAGCCCCAAAAGTTTTTCTTCAGTACTAAACCAAGCAATTCAGGCTAACAGTGGAGCTACTAATAGTGCTTCTACTAATTCAGCAAGTAGTAGTGTCAATGCTGCGCAGGCTACCAATATGGCTGATTTATTCAGTCTGCTTATCCAAAGTCAGCTCAACAACATGCTGACCAGCACACTTGGCTCGACAGGAAGCTCGAGTAGCAGTTCCAGTTCAAGCCTTTTGAGTAGTAATATATTAGGAGGAAGCGGAAGTTCCACCACTTCAGCCCTGTCGCTACTTTCAGAAATTGCGGCCATGCAAAGTGCTGTACCAGGTAGTTCAGGGACTACATCATCTGGCAACAATTCAATCAATTCACTGCTGACTTCCAGCCTGCTCCCTCTCCTTTTAGGTAGTTCCAGTAACCTCGGAGGATCAGCAGGGATTACCATGGCAGGCAGCCAGTTGCCCATGGGATCACTATCGACTCCCGTCATCAATGCTACTTCTGCCCCATCGGCTGTGAATTCTGCCACTACGTCAACCACTTCTGTCAGCAAATCCACCATTCAAGCGTGGATCAATCAGTATGCTCCGCAATTTGGTCTCGACCCGAAACTGGTCAATGCTGTGGTCACGGAAGAATCAGGCTACTCTCCCACTGCCATTTCATCAGCTGGTGCTATGGGGCTGATGCAACTGATGCCTGAAACCGCGGCAACGCTTGGCGTATCTAATCCATATGATCCACTCTCGAATTTACTTGGCGGGATGACTTATCTCAGTGAACTCTTAAAAAGCTATCACGGCAACGTATCATTAGCCCTGGCCGCCTATAATGCCGGGAGTAATGCTGTGGCAAAATATGGTGGAATCCCTCCGTACCCAGAAACACAACGATATGTTCAAAACGTCCTCGCGCTGATGAACCAATAGACATCCAGTGTCACCTCTAGAAAGGAGCATCTGTCATGGGGCCTTTCCGAACGGTGAAAGACTTTCTTTTTGCTAACCGCAGAAATTATTTATTAGGAATATTTTGGGTAATTTTTGTTGACAGTTTACAATTGATCATTCCGAAGATCTTGGGTTCCTTCGCAGAAGAATTTTCCTTGAACCAGTTGACGACATCAAGGCTTCTTTTTTATGCCCTCATCTTTTTTGGACTGGGTTGGATTGTAGCCTATTCTCGTTACCGCTGGCGAATGTATATTTTCGGAACCGCGCGAAAACTCGAATATGAGATGCGAAATCGGATTTATCAGCACCTGCTAAAATTATCCGCTAATTACTTTTCTAAACACAAAACAGGAGATCTGATGGCGCACGCCACCAATGACGTGTTTGCTGTCCGCTACGCACTTGGTTCCGGACTTGTCATGATCGTGGACCCCGTTTTTCTCATTATCACCACCCTGATCATGATGCTCTACACCTCCAACCTTTCCCTCGTGGTCTATTCCTTATTGCCACTACCTGTTCTCGCCCTGGTGGTTCTTTTTTTCGGAAAAATCATCCATAAACGGTTTATTGCCGTACAGGATTCTTTTTCCCAGCTGACCGACTTTGTGCAGGAAAACATTTCAGGAATCCGCATCATCAAAACGTTCGTTCAGGAAAAACCAGGAATCGAGCAGTTCCTGAATGGCAACCGGGATTTTTTTAATAAACAAATGAAACTCGCCAGCATTCAAAGCATCTATAATCCGTTAATTCAGTTCATATCCACGCTCGCCTTCGTGATTGCCCTTGTATATGGAGGCATCCAAGTGGTCAATGGTCAGATCACATTAGGCGATTATATTGCGTTCAACAGTTATTTGGGCCTGCTGACATGGCCGATCATGGCAATTGGATTTGTCATCAATATCCTGCAACGCGGTTCCGCTTCGATGGAGCGGTTGAACCAGATATTCCTCGAAGCACCGGACATCGTCGATGTTGAAAATCCCGCAGCGACCGTTGTTCGCTATGGGAAAATAGAATTTAAGGATTTGACCTTCACATACCCAGGGGCCAAACAACCCACGCTAGAGCACATCAATCTCCTCGTGGATGAAGGCCAGTCGCTGGCGATTGTCGGTCGCACAGGCAGCGGTAAAACCACCTTGATGAATCTTTTGCTCCGCGTTTATGATCCTCCCGATGGTACGGTGTTTGTCGACGATCACGATATCCGTCAACTGGATCGAACCACCATACGCGATGCGATTGGTTATGTACCGCAAGATAACTTTCTTTTTTCCACCACCATCAAAGACAATATCGCTTTAGGAGTGGACGGTACCACCGATCGCCAGGTCATGGAAGCGGCAAGAATCGCTCAGGTGCACGACAATATCGTTGAATTTCCGAGCGGATACGAGACATTGCTCGGCGAGCGTGGTGTCACTCTGTCAGGCGGTCAAAAGCAGCGTGTGTCTATTGCCCGCGCCATCCTCAAAAACCCCCGAATTCTCATCTTGGATGATAGCTTGTCGGCGGTCGATACCAAAACAGAAGACGCCATATTATCCGGTCTGAAAGACATTTTGAAAGACCGTACCAGCATTCGAATTGCCCATCGCATCTCCTCGATTCTGGATGCGGACCATATCGTCGTCATCGACCAGGGACACATTGTGGAACAGGGCAACCATGACACTTTGCTACAACAAGGCGGCATCTATGCTGACTTGTATCGCATGCAGCAACTAGAAGACAAAATCGCCGTTAACGGAGAATAGGAGCGCATCATGGCAGACTTCATTCAAGACGAAGAGATCATGGGTAAAGCGTATGACAGCAAAATCATGAAGCGTTTACTGGGATTTGCGAAACCCTATGCAGGATGGATTTTTTTGTGTATTTTAATGCTGCTGATCATGACCGTCTCCAACCTAGCAAGGCCATATATCATGAAAATAGCGATTGACGATCACATTACTGCCTTTCATCAACCAATGATTCTTGCCCCCGCAAATGCTCCAAAGGGTGCCGTGATCATGATTCAAGGACGACCTTTTGTACGCATTCAGGATTTGCAACATCGCACCACACTCCCCGGCATCGGCTATCAAATTGTGACCATTCAACAAAAAAACTATCTGATTCAAGCGCCCATTGGCGTGTTCCAACCTAATGGACACCTGACGGCGATTTCAGGATCTGCAACACTGCGAGGACATGACATTATCATCTCAGGTCATCCTTATAGTGAAGTCCCGCTCTCAGCTTCTGCAATTCAAGAGATTCAGCGCCATGATACAAAAGGCATCATGAATCTGGGACTGTTGTTTTTTATCCTTATCATCGTAGGCGTGGTGTTTAATTACATTCAGACCTACTTGCTGCAATGGACGGTCCAACGCATCATCTATCAAATCAGAAAGTTGATTTTTGAACACATTCAAAGCCTTTCTCTTGCTTTTTTTGACCGCAATCCCGTGGGACGACTGGTGACTCGGGTCATGAATGACACACAAACACTAAACGATATGTACGCGAATATCATGGTGAACATATTTAATGATTTCTTTGTATTGCTTGGAATCATCATCGTCATGTTGCAGATGAATTGGCAATTGGCGCTACTCGCCTTCATCGCCATACCCTTGATCGGCATTGCGACCAACATTTACCGGACTGTGGCAAGGCAAGCGTATCGTCAGGTGAGGGTCAAGCTGGCAAAAATCAACGCCTCCCTATCTGAAAACATTTCTGGCATCCGCATTATTCAACTGTTTAATAAGCAAAACAAGAGTTATGAGCAATTTGAGGAAATCAACCGCGACCACTTTTCATCCAGTTGGAAAGAAATGACTGCCAATGCCGTCTTTCGTCCCTCCATGGACCTGATTTACGACTTCGTGCTGGCCATTCTCATCTGGTTTGGAGGAGGTCGCGCAATATCGCACCTCATCAATTTTGGTACGTTATACGCATTTATCGTCTATGTGGAACAGTTTTTCCAACCGATTAACGACCTCACTGAAAAATACAACATCCTACAATCTGCCATGGCGTCCTCCGAGCGCATCTTCATCCTGCTCGATACCGATGATCGGATCCCCAATCCCCAATCCCCTGTAGCTCTCCCAAGCGTATCGGGGCGAATCGAATTTGACCATGTGTGGTTTGCCTATCAAGGGGAAGACTGGGTCTTAAAAGATGTCAGCTTTACTGTGGAACCCGGGCAAACGGTGGCGTTTGTAGGTGCGACCGGTGCTGGAAAAAGCTCAATTCTCAGCCTGATTTCACGGTTGTACGATGTTCAAAAAGGGAGTATTCGAGTAGATGGCATTGATATTCGGCAGTTTGAGAAAGAACAGCTTCGTCAACACATCGGTGTTGTATTGCAGGACGTTTTTCTCTTTACTGGTGATGTCGCTTCGAACATTAGGCTAAACCAAACCAATATAGCAGACGAATCCATCATGGATATTATCGAAAAAGTAAATGCCACAGGGTTTATCAGCAAATTGCCACTTGGCATTCATGAGCCTGTGCAAGAACGCGGATCCACTTTTTCGTTTGGCGAAAGACAGCTCCTCTCTTTTGCGCGAGCGCTGGCCTATGATCCATCCATCCTGGTGCTCGACGAAGCTACGTCCAACATCGACACAGAGACGGAAACGCTTATCCAAAACGCGCTAGTGACGCTAATGGAAGGGCGAACCACGCTGATAGTGGCTCATCGCCTGTCCACAATCCAGCACGCAGACCAGATCATCGTCATGCATAAAGGAAAGGTCAGGGAAAAAGGAACCCACCAAGCGCTCTTGCAACTTGGTGGGCTCTATCACGATTTATATGAACTTCAATACCAAGAACGCACTACCGCTTAATACAATCCCCAAATCCCGCGCGTCGGATCGTCAGCCATTGCCTCAGTCTCTTCCGAATCGCCATCCTCTATAGCAGAGGCAGGGGTCAAGACTGCGTTTTGAAGCATTTGCTCCTGCCGCTGTCTTTCCAGTAATTCTCTTACGACGCGCCTGAAAGGCTCTTCCGGTACCGTAATCGTGGCGGGCCCTGTCAGGCTGCACTGACATGCCAGACGATACCCCATGCTCAGCTTCTCTTCCGTCAAATGACGAAGTTCCATTTTCGTAGGAACGCTCAGGTCTGTCTTGCTTTCTACAAGTACTTTGCAAGTACCGCATGAGCCATGGCCACCGCACTTGTGGGGCAATGTGATTTTACCCAGCTTTGCCGCATCCATCACACTTTGCCCGCGGTCCACCGCAATCTCCGCACGTTGAGGTTGAAACCTCACCGCTACTTTATCCATTCATCAATCACCACTCTTGTTGCACATTTTATCATCAATCTGCCGCCACTTCTTCATCAATCTTTTCTACAGGAGGAAAAATATTCACTCGCGTGATACGCAAATTATCTGCTTCCGCCACTACAAACCTGGCCCCTTCATGTTCAATCTCAAGTCCGATTAGAAGAGGTCCAGTCAATTGGGAGTAGAGCCAACCACCGATCGTATCTACTTCCTCATCAGAAAGTGTGAATCCAAACAGCTCATTCACTTCTTCAATCAACATTCTTGCGTCAATGGAAAAATACCCTTCCATTTCTTCCACTGGTGGCCGCTCTTCATCAAATTCATCCTGAATTTCGCCCACCAATTCTTCAATCACATCTTCCAGCGTGACCATGCCCGCCGTACCACCGTATTCATCGATAACGATTGCAAGCCCTGATCGTTCCCGCTGAAGCACTTTAAGCACATCGTCAATGCCAAGCGCCTCTGGCACAGTCACCACTTTTCGCGCCAGTTTTCGTATGGCGCCAGGGATATCAGTCCCCCCACGCAGCACATAGCTGAACAGATCCTTGCTGTGGATGAGACCGACCACGTGGTCCTTGTCATCGTGGCAATACGGAAATCTCGTATGGCGATCGTTTTGAATGACATCTAGACACTCTTGAAGCGTTTGATCAGTAAAAAGGCACACCATATCTGTGCGTGGCACCATGATTTCCCTTGCTACCCTGTCTGCAAAGGCAAAGACATTGTCAAACAGTTCCCGCTCTGTTTCGTCGATTTCGCCGCTTTCATGGCTGCGCGTGACAATCATCCGCAATTCTTCTTCAGAATGCGCCATTTCCACGCCGGAATTGACTGAGATATTGGCGAGTCCAAGCACACCTGATGCAGATTTGTTCAGAATCCAGATAAAAGGAAACATGATGTTGTAAAACACTTTTAACGACCAGGAGGTTCCCATCAACCAGCCTTCGGCCCTGGAAATCGATAATGTTTTGGGAACCAGTTCTCCAAAAACAATTTGCAAAAAGGTCACTAGGGCAAATGCAACGACAGCTGATATGACACTGACGATAGCAGAATTGCCTTTATTGACTGCAAAAAACAAAGATTTAATGACTGGAGTGAGGGACTGATCCGCCGTCCAGCCAAGACCAAGCGATGCGAGTGTGATACCAAGCTGAGTAGCCGACAAGTAAGCATTAATGTTACTAATCAGATCAAGGGCATATTTCGCCAATTTGTTGCCTTGTTGCGCATACTGTTCTATGCGTGTGCGCCTAGCTCGAACAATCGCAAATTCAGCGGCGACAAAGTAACCGTTGATCACCACTAGTACGATCGCCCAAAAAAAATCCATTAATTCACTGGTGGTTATGCCCACTTACTCCCCATGCCAGTTCCTAAATGACATTGATAATCAAGGTGTCATCTGGAAAAGTCGGGAATTCACCTCCAAGATTCTTGCCCTTCAAATTCTCATTGCATTTTAATATAAGTATAACACAGATGATGCTTATGGGCTATTTTACAACACTAGCATAAAAACATAATGATTAAAACCAATGAGAAAGCCATCTTCATCAACGAGAAGATGGCTTTTCCTGAAACATCTTATATCCTCTATCCCTTAGTTGCCTGATGTTCCATGCACCGATCAATACTGCGACCAGGCTGAGGACGACCAGGATCCACAAGATGGCGTTCATGCCACGAATGTGAAATCCGATATACACAAGAAAAAAGAGATAGGCGACGAGATTAGCCCACCATCGACGAAAAAGCATATCGACGATAAAGCTCAGGCCGTAAAAAACGACCAACGTAAGAATCCCCAGTATTACCACTTGGATCACCTAAAGCTCACCTCGTCACCTATTGTATTTATTTTTCGGTGATAATTCTATCTCTCAATTCCCGTCTCAACACTTTTCCAGTCATATTTTTGGGTAATTCGGAAACAAATATATATCGACTCGGTTGCTTATACTTTGCCAGATTCTCTTTGCAGTACTCGCGAATCGCCTCTTCAGTGAGCCGCTCGTCTTTTCGAACGATAAACGCGACCACGGTTTCTCCGTACTCCTCATCGGGTGCGCCGATGACAGCCACCTCGACGATGCCATCGATGCGAAATAGCACTTCCTCCACTTCGCGAGGATACACGTTGTACCCTCCGACAAGCACCATGTCCTTTTTGCGATCAACAATATAGAAATAACCATCTTCATCCATTCTGGCAAGGTCCCCGGTATGCAACCAGCCACTTCGAAGTGCGGCTTCTGTCTCGCGTGGTCGATTCAAGTATCCTTTCATCACATTCGGACCCCGAACCACCAGTTCACCCACTTCACCGACAGGAACTTCCCGATCATTTTCATCAAACACTTTTTGCTCCACCAGCGGAACACTGATACCGATCGACCCGACTTTTCGCGGACGTCCGTCAACAGGCGTGAAAGCGGTCACAGGAGAGGCTTCAGAAAGCCCGTACCCTTCAAGAACCTTCACATGGAACCGCTTTTCAAATGCTTCTGTCACCGCCACCGGCATTGCAGCACCACCAGAAATACAGTACCGTAAGCTTTGCAATTCATACGGTGTATCCCCCGCCGCTTGGATCATAAAATTATACATGGTGGGAACGCCAGCAAAAATGGTCGCTTTTTTATCCTGGATGACGGATAATACTTCGAGCGGACTGAACCTGGGCAGGATGATCATATGCGCACCCTTGTAAACCGAGGTATTAAGACATACGGTCAAGCTGAACACGTGAAAAATGGGTAATACTGTAACCACCCGATCATTTTCAGAGTAGTCCAGATAATCCCCGATCGTATCTGCATTCGAACTCAGATTCTGATGCGTGAGCATCGCCCCTTTAGGCGTGCCCGTTGTTCCCGAGGTATAGAGAACGACCGCAGTGTCGTCGAGGCTCAGTTCCGGTTGATAGGAAACGTTTTCAATCGGATCATGCTTTATAAAATCCTCAAAGCGCAAAATACCTTTAGGCACCTTCTCAGCCCCTGCTGCAATCAGTATGAGACCAGGCAACATGGCATTCAGGGCACCTGCCATCTCCGCAAACTGAGCCGGTGCCACCACTGCTTTGACACCGCTATCTCTCAGCATGTAAAGGATTTCATTTGGCGTGTACAAAGGGTTCATGGGAACACAAAACATTCCCAAACGAAACGCGCTGTGATAGGCAAGAAGAAATGCATCAGAGTTGGGCAAAATGATTGCAAGCCCGTCTCCCTTGCGTAATCCGAGGTCATAGAGAGCGCCGCTGACATTCGATACCATTCGATCAAACTGGGCATAGGTCACCTCACGCCCCGCAAAGGTATACGCCACTGATTCGGGCAACTTGGCTGCCGTATGTCTAAGGTTGGCATTCAAGTGATGGAATTCCACTGTAGCAACCTTCCTTCATCCGTTCATTTATTCGTTAGTAAAATTTGGTTCACGCTTTTCAATAAAAGCAGATACCCCTTCTTTACTATCCTTCATTTGAAATACTTCATCAAACAACTTGGCTTCTACTTGTACCGCTTCGTCAAGAGGCAAATGGATGCCATCCATCACCGCTTTTTTAATCAAGGAAAGAGCAGGTAAGCTTCTGGAAGCGATGTGAGACGCAAGTGCAACCGCATGCTCGAGTGCCTTACCGGGTTCCGTGACTGCATTGACCAGTCCCATTCGATACGCTTCATCTGCGGAGATCGGTTGACCTGTGAACATGAGTTCCTTGGCTCTAGCCTCACCAATCAGACGAGGTAGGCGCTGTGTGCCTCCTGCTCCTGGGAAAATACCTAGGTTGATTTCAGGGAAACCAAGTTTCGCGTTTTTGTCGCAGATACGAATGTCACAGGCTAATGCCAGTTCCAACCCACCGCCAAGTGTAAACCCATTCAGTGCGGCAATCGTCGGTTTTGGGAAAAAATCAATGGTATTCATCAGCTCATGAAAACGTTGCGCCATATGGAAAGCCACACCGGGTTGACCTAGCGCATCAGGGAATTCCTTAATATTAGCTCCCGCCATGAATGCGCGATCACCTTGGCCAGTCAGCACGATGGCCACCACTTCCGGATCTTTTTCCAAAGAAAGATAGGCTTGCAACAATTCTTTGGCAACAGACTGGCTCAATACATTCATGGGTGGATTATCGATGGTGATGATCGCCAGCCTGTTTTCCTTCTTTAAATGCACTAATTCTGGCATACCTTGCCCTCCCTTTTGACTGATCAGTCAATCATTTATAGTGTAACATAAAAAAAGATTACTTTCGCCTCTTTATCAAAAAATAATGGATGACCATTGCAATGAATGTGATTCCCGCTAATAAATATAAGACACGGGAAAATTGCAGCAAGCGGTAATGGGACACTAACTGCCCCAACTCTACCAGGACGATAATGACCGACACAAACATCCAGCTTTTTACTTTCCCGTCCATTTCAAGCACCACCTGCACCATTTAAGTATTGAACCACTTCCATAATTTCAACCAATTTTGCCGCACCATCATTTTTATGGGGTAAACTGCACTTGCTTCCTCTCTGCTCACTTTACGCAACCAAATGGTGGTACCGATATTCCTTAATGAAATTCCGGCCATCTCATGGCTCATCATGACACCAAAGCGAGGATAGCCGCCAACCGTAGGCCGATCAGGCCCAAGTAGGATGGGTTGACCTTTTCGCGGCCACTGGATAAGGCCACTTATGGTTGGCGACGAATGCGACAGTTCTACCACGTCCATCGTTACTTTTGCCTCATCTGGAGAAAGCCACTCCATCCTTAACCCGTGACGGTCCCAGTGGGGAGTGATGCGAAAATACCAATCTCTGGCGTTCTCCATTCCTAAATCACGAGAAATTACATCGTATTCAGGACCGGGCAAAAAATACAGCGGTTCTGCCAATAAAGGATTCGTTCGTAAGGATATCTCAATCATATTAGCAAACTTTTTCGTCCTATGCTGAGATAATAAATCCTCATCAACTTCTTGCACCGGTATGACATCGCCATCACGAAGTCTTCTGCCAAGAAGTCCTGGAAAATCACCTGTCATGGAAGCGCTGTAACTCCCCAACACCGGATTCAGGTGAAGGTCCGAGTGAAATGCGAGATAGGAGTATGTACCACTTTTTGCGAAACCAAGTTCAATCACATCTCCGTTTTGTACGATACATTTTGCTAACAATCCGCCACCCGAGGCGGGAACTATCCAATCACCTAACTGAACCGTTCGCTGTGCACCGCCCACTGCCACAATGGTCGAAGACTTTACCTGAATCTTGAACGGCGACGGACCTGTCTCGATCCACCAGCGATTGGCATCCGTTCTGCCTCCCAATAAGGAATCCACTGCTTCTGCCATCCACCAGTCTACAGGTCCGCTTTCCGCCAGTCCGTATTGGCCAAGTCCTGTACGTCGCCTTCCTACGAGTTGCGAAACCCCGGCGCTTCGCACCTGCATCTTATGATTTTTTTTGAGAACGCAGCGCGTTGAGGTGTTCTCGCCACTTTTTCTCCGCTTCTATAGACGAATCCCCGAACCATGCCGGATCATCACGAAACCGTTGACCATCTGGATTGTTGGCGTCAATCGCCCATGGATCTCCGAGCATGTGGTAACCGCGCTCTTCCCAGAATCCCGGACGGTCTTTACTCATGAATTCAATCCCACGAACCCATTTGGCGCTTTTCCAAAAATACAAATGGGGCACCATCAAACGAAGCGGATACCCATGTTCAGGTTCCAAGGGCTTGCCATCATGCTTATAGGCAAAAAGCACTCCTGGCTTCAAGAGCTCTTCAAGCGGGAGATTAGTGGTAAATCCCTGCTCCGCTTGAATCATCACGTATTTGCTATCCGGATTCAGTTTTACAGTGTCCAATACTGCCTGAAAAGGGATACCCTCCCACACATTATCGTACCTGGACCAAGTGGTGACACAATGGATATCACACTCGTATACTTCGTGCGGCAATGCCATAAATTCATCCCAGGTAAATGTTCGTTCCTGCTCCACCAGGCCACTGATACGAAAATTCCAAGTGGCCAGATCCACTTTAGGAACTCCGCCTTCATGAAGAACCGGCCATTTTTTTGTTAAATATTGTCCTTTTGGCAATCGTTCCTTTGCATTCATGATGGACTCCTCCATTTTTAGCTTTGTGACTGCTTAATTATATAATGACGTGCTGTCATTCGCTTTCGCAAATGCAGGACAAAGTGATCGATACGGGCAGTATGCGGTGCAAAATCCTGGAGAGTAATGGGCTTCAAAAGATTCCTCTTGAATTTTGTGCCATAAAGCGATAACCCACTCCTTGGCATTTTTGCGATCTTCATCCTTCAAGTCCACCCATTCTCTGCGCCCACTCACGACAAAGTCAAAATAACCACTTTGCGCTGGAACACCGTAAATGTGCTCACAAGCAAGCGAATAGATGACAAGTTGCTTGAATTTTACCGGATGACGTCCAGCAAAATGCTTGCCTGTTTTTAAATCTGCCACGATATAGCCATGTGAATCTGTATAGATCACCCTGTCGATAAATCCTTTCACAGGCGGAACGTCATTTCCCATCGGCAATAAAAATTCTTGTTCCGATGCCATCACATCTTCTACGCGATAACGGCTGAACCGATAGATCGCTTGAACGCCACTTTTATAAAATCCTACCGCCACACTGCGCTCGGGAAACTCCGGCAACAATTGCGGAAATTGTTCATCAAAATCACTCTTTAAATCTGCAAAGTCTAGTTCTCCACCGCTGTTGGCATGAGCCTCATACAACGAGTGAAGTACTTTCCCAAAACTTGCGTGATAAGTCGGGACAGAATCAACTGGTGCCAATTGCTGTACATATTCGTAAAAAAAACGCAATCCGCAGGTCTCGTATAAACTCAATCGACTAAAAGATAAATAATCCATCCTACTCCGCTTTCCTTCTCCAGATTCATGATCGCTTTTATCATTTTTATAATACCATGAAATATTGACCAACTTTCATGCTTGGATTGCCCGAGGAATAATTGTTACAAATTTATGTACATTTTGTGTTGAATCATGAAACCCCAAGTGATATTTTATTCTTAAAAACGAGCGGGGAGAGAAATCTGCTTGTATGAAGACTATATTGATTTTCTGGATTTTGTAATCAAAACCAAACAGGAATATGAATCCGGGAGTCTATTTGGGCGTCCTATTCTTCGAGACATGCCAAGTTTTCAACGACAATTAGAAGATTTGATCGATAAAATCATGGCTATTGATCCTCCGCTCGAATTTAGTCCAAAAATCCCGGTGATGGAAAGTGCCATCTCCTTGCCAACCGGACTCAACTATCGATTGTATTGGAATTTTATTATGTTGCAAAGTATGCTACATGACCGGCAAGTGTTGAACTTCAGTATCAGTTCTCGTAAACTTAAAACTTTTCATTCCTGCCATCTGTACTCTCCGTCCCTGGCTAATGATCAGCATCCGTCTGTTCAAACAGTGTTTGCCGAGGAAATCACGTTGCTGTCCATTCCATTCTCCGAACCATCCTACCACCTGCTCAGCGGTCAATCTCGTTTAGTTAATGTGAAAGACACTGAAGAAATAGCAGTGACATCAATCCCCTGCCGATTACACATCGATGCACTTTATTCCGAACTTGACAAACTATTGTATTGTTCGCATTGTTATCTTTTTCACCGTATTCGTTGGATGACCGATGGCACGTTTACTACCTTACGATTCAGCGATTTTTGCTCTCACCGCTGCTTGTTTTAACAGGTCCCCGAGGGAAAAAGAGCACACCAAGCATAGCGTGAAAGAATTATGCCAAGCTTTGCTGGTCAGCACATGCTGAGTAAGAAACACTGATTCAACAGGATTTCAGTGCTGTTGCCCCCTGTTAAAAGGGACTCTCTTGCCGAAAGTAGTTTGGCTTCACCAAGGTGTCATCGTAATGTCGATGAAAAATGTGTGTGGCCGCCGGAGAAACTGGGGGAATTAGCCATGTCCAGTCTCCCGTAAGTTCACGCCCCTCATCCATTTCAATTTGCTCAAATCGTTCAAACTGCTTGGCAGCAGTATGATGATCAACGATAGTTACGCCGCTTTCCTTAAACGACTGTAAAACAGCAACGTTTAACTCGATGAGAGCCTTGTCTTTCCATAGTGTAGAGTCGGATTTGGTTTCTAGTCCTATTAAAGATGCCACCTTCGGCAACATGTTGTAACGATTCACATCTGCAAAATTGCGAGCACCGATTTCCGTTTCCATATACCAGCCGTTAAAAGGAGCTGCCGAGAATCGAAGTCCCCCTATTTCCAACCCCATATCCGCTATCATGGGTACGGTGTACCACTTAAGCCCTAACTCTTCAAATTGGGGATAATTAGGGTGATGAATATCAACTTCCAAAACTAAATCATCAGGAATGGAATAGCAAACTGGTTGTTCACTGTTCATTTGAACGACTAATGGCAGAACATCAAACGGCGTCCGTTTACCTTTCCATCCCAATTCTTCACAGATACGCGTAAACGCAACCGAATGTGGATCCCCGATAATACCACGCTTGGTCTCATAACCGGCATAACGAATAAGTTGGTGGTTCCAAATACGCATTCTTGGGTTAAATACGGTAATTGTAGGTCGTATCTTTCCTGCGTTCGTGGCAAACTCAATATGACGATAAAGAGCGCTCACCACCTCACTAGAAGTTGTTAAATGTCTCTCATCAAAAACGTTCAATGATTTCCAAAACAACCTTCCAATACAGCGATTGCTATTTCTCCATGCCATTCTCGCACCATGTTCCAATTCTTCGTATGTAAGTTCGTAAGTAGCTTTTAGCATCAAACTTTCTTCTATTACGGCTAATCTATTTTTAGTTTCTTTAACACCTTTTCCAAGTTCAAGGTAGCACTTCGAGATGAATTCTCGTGCTTCATCGTACATTTGCATTACAATTTGCTCCTTCTTGAAGATTACTCAAAATAAATCTCTTCATTCTCATCCAACAATCCAATGCGTCGTCTTGGATTGTTGGTGTCAATGCTTCAAATGCAGTTTTCAAGGCAGGAATTTCATCGAGTTTATTTTGAAACTCTTCAGAAATTGGTTCTGGATTCGTTTCTACAAGCGGTTTCACACCTGATTGTTCCACTTCAATTGCTTCAAAGTATAAGCTTTTAAGATGGGTTCCATTGCAATTATATCTTGAACATTGTTAAAACAAATCGCAGAATGCAAACTCACTATAAAATCTATTAACTCGAAACGAATCAGTTTGTTTCCTCACATTTCATATGTACCCTGAAAACAAACCAGCTATGTACATGTAAACATAGCTGGTTTGTCGATTACACGTAGCTTGATGGCTCTTTGTAAAGTAACTTAGAGTCCCTAGTCTAACACTTACTATAGCCGCACGCTTCGCATTCGTAGCAACCGCCATGACGTACGAGTGTATGTTGATGGCATTCTGGGCAAAGATCCTTGTCCACGGCTAATTCCCTTAGCGTAGAATGAGCAGCATCCGGCTTGATCATCGCTACCGATAGGTCAGAGGCGATCGCATCTCCTGATAATTCAAACGTATTGTCCTTTTCGTGCAGATGCTCCTGCGTGACCTTTCGCATCGGAAATGTTTCATAGTGTTCAATGAGCGATTTTGCGATCGCATCCGGTACGCTGGAGATTCGGTGTTCGCCAAATCCCACAGAACTGTGGCCGCCAATACCGCTAAAATGCTTGACGAGCACCGCTTCCTTCTCGGGATTTTGCGAATCTTTCAGATAAAGTGTGATCGCGCGACCAAGTGCTTCGTTCGCCGCATAGACATCCGTACCCGCTTTGCCGATGTTGACAAACACCTCGCGCGCAAGATGATCCTGAGGATCGTCGTTGATCGTGATAAAGGCAGTGCCAAGCGGCGTCTCTTTTTTATAAGTGGCCCCGTAAAGCACGGCAGGGCGCTTACGCGGTCGATAAGTGACCTTTTCTGATACGGCCTTGACGGTCTCTTCCGCCTTCGCCAACTCATGTTTTGATTCTGCGACCTGTTCGTTCGCGTCAATCTCTTTCGAGGAATCAGTGTCCTTTAAGGAGAGCACCTGCTCGGAGCGAGAACCGTCACGATAGATGGTGATACCTTTGCACCCCAAGTCATAGGCCAGATCATACAGCGCCTTCGTGTCATCTACTGTGTAGTGGTTAGGCGCATTCACCGTTTTAGAAATACTGCTGTCAATCCATTTTTGTAGCGCTGCCTGCACCCTGACGTGCTCTTCTGGCGTCAAATCCATGGAGGTCACAAAATAATCAGGCAGATCCTTTTTCCCATTAGCCTGATAATACTCCTCGAGAATCGCCGCATTTTCCTCAAACATTCCCAAACGCGAATTACGATAGTACGACCATGCATAATACGGTTCACATCCAGTCGAGCACCCTACCATGGTCCCTGTGGTACCAGTCGGTGCAATCGTCATGGTCGTGACATTGCGAACTCCGTACGTTGCGATCGCCTCAAACACGTGGGGACGCTCTTGCTTCATCATTTGCATGTACCCAGAGCGCAAGAACTTATCTTTTTCGAATTTTTCAAACGGTCCATTCTCTTTGGCGAGTTCCACCGACTCCAGATAGCTCCATTCCGCCATCATTCCCATGAGAATATCGATAAAGTCGACCGACTCTTTCGACCCGTAGCGAATTCCAAGATAGAGCAACATGTCGTGAAGGCCCATAATGCCAAGACCCACCCGGCGCTCACCGAGTTGATTGACGCGATTCTCTTCAAAAGGATAATAAGTCGCGTCGATGATCGCGTCCTGAAAGCGAATCCCCGTACGCGTGATCTCTTCAAGCTCTTCCCATTTCACATGATGGAGGAAATGTGCTGCCCGCTTCGGAGTAAAATACTTTTGCAACCAGCTATCGATGTACGCCTCTTTTTCCGGATCAATGAATTCAACCTGCGCTTCCCTTTCCTGAAATCCCACCGCGAATTTACTCAACACCACAGCACCTAGGTTGCAGATGCCATAGGCGGGAAGCCCTTGTTCCCCGCAGGGGTTCGTGGCAATAATAGGGTTATAATAGTAAGAGTTCGAGAGTTTATTGTAGCGACCCAAAAAGACCACACCGGGCTCGGCGGACTTCCATGCAGAACCGATGATTGCTTTCCACAAGTCTTCCGCAGGCATAGATTCGCTGACCACCAGTTGCTTGCCCTCCGCCAGCCACGCTTCAAAATTACCATGAAATTCCGGTGCATTTTCGATGCTCGGATAACCGAGTTGCCACACCTCGCCACTCGCTTTTGCCGCCATGAATTCCTCAGAGATTCCAACAGAAATATTCGCGCCAGTGATGACGCCATCGACCTGCTTGCTGGTGATAAATTTGCGAATGTCGGCATGCCTGTCATTCAAAATAATCATCAGCGCACCGCGTCTTGAGCCGCCTTGTAGCGTCAACTCGCAGCCGACGCTCATGATTTCAGCGACGCCGACAGGACCAAACCCATTGCCAAATACCTGATTGCCTTTGTCGTAAAGGAGTCCCCATGAGTAGGCGCCTGAACTACGGCCATTCACTCCACGCACATAACTATAGCGGGGGCGAAGCGAAGACAGCAGCATGGTGATTCGCTTGTGATCAAGCATGGCTTCCCACATATCGCCAAGTGTCTCTGCGATCGAGCCACGACTGTCACCAGGGTTCATCACCACGCCAACCAGGTCTTGCATCATTTGCGCGCCGCTCTCGATAATTTGGTCATAAATCATCGACGCAGGGAGTGTGGAGCCGTATTTGACGGGGAGATCCTCATCCATCCACGCTGCGAGGTCACCGTTCCACTTTTCATCGTATTCCGCAACGCCGGTATCTGGAAACACGTACGTCCAACTGGCGCCTTCCTCCACCGCACGCAAAAACGCCTTGGAAACGCGAACGACCTTCGTGCTATTCGGATACTCCTGCGCCAAAAAATCCATGATGTCTTCATGCCACACATCCATGGCGAGAATCAAGTCACCTTTGCGCGAGCGTTCGCTCACGGGAGTCAAAGCACCTTGAGGTGGGACCTGGCTCAGATTCATCCCCACGCCGCCAGACCTCGCCTGAATCTCTAGCGTTTGCCCGAACGATTTGGCGTAATCCCGCACCGACCAGCCGACATTAGGAATGACAAAACAGTTATAACTGGTTGTCTCAATGCCCGTCCCCATCGAAGCGTTAATCCTTCCGCCAGGAACATATCGCCAGCCATTTTGAAGCGCATAAAAACGCTGTTCCCAAAACGCAGGATTCTTCGTTACTTGTGCTGTGGCGCCGGCAATTCGCTGCCACATCTGCCTTGGGGATGTTTCTTTTAACACATCGACGCGATCAAAAGACAACTCCGTGACATGGCCATCCCGAAGTTCTACGCGCACTGTCCGATTGCCACTATCCACGTCCAACACTTTGGCCAGTTCATGGTAGGCGCGCTTGGCATCGAGAACGGCCATCACCAGGCTGCCTGCAGTTAAGGTCTCTTTCAATGTATCCTTTTGCAAATATCGGTCCGCAACAATACGTTCCCCTGTTGAATTTAAGTAATCATCCTCAGAAAACGGCAAAATCGCCTTTTCTAGCATCATTCTTACCCCTCTCACCAATTGTGCTCTTTTAGGTTTCCGCATCTCTTTGATGCAAAAACCGCATAATCTCGTCAGTAAATGACTGCAGATCATGAAATTCCCTGTAAACGCTCGCAAACCTCACATAGGCAACGGGGTCGATGTCTTTGAGAAGTCCCATGACCCTTTCGCCCACTTCCACAGAAGGCACCTCGCGCTCAAAGTCCGTACGGATACCGGATTCGACTAAGTCCACCAAAGTTTCGATCTGATCTGTTGTGATTGGTCTTTTTTCACAAGCCCGGGTAATTCCGCGTCTGACCTTATCACGGTCAAACTCTTCACGGGACTTGTCCTTTTTGACCACCATCAGTGGTGCCAGTTCGACTCGCTCGTACGTAGTAAACCTGCGTTGGCACGTGACACACTCTCTGCGCCTTCGCACCAATGACTGATCATCGCTGGCACGTGACTCAAGAACCCGGGAATCAGGCGCCTGGCAAAATGGACATCGCAAATTGCATCACCAACTATATGTAGTGTGACATATGTTACGAGATTCATTATATGCACTATATTTAGTTATGGTCAAGCTAGTTGAATTTGCCATAAAGCGAGGAAAAAACTTGGAATATCGCGGTTAATGGAGCAATTCCGTCAAGTGGTTCACTTTAATGTCAGGAAAAATATTTCCTTCCGAAGGGACACCGGATTCCACCAGCACTGAATGAACTCCTGCATTTTTTGCAGCAAGAATGTCGGTCTCCAGGTTATCGCCAATGAGGACAGCTTCCTGGCAGTGTACTTCTGCCTGTGTAAGCGCCTCTTTGACAAACACAGCGCTCGGTTTGCCCGCTATCGTTGGTTCCAGACCAGTTGCGTATTCTATCAGGGCAACAAGCGACCCGGCCCCTGGTGCAAATCCGTTCTCCACCGGAATGATCCGATCTCTATTAGTGGCAAGAAAAAAGGCGCCACGATGAATGTGCTTCATTGCCATCTCAAAATCGGCATACGTCGCTTTTCGATCAAGTCCGACCACTACCGCATCAGCCGGCACCTCCCCATTCACCAACTCGAAACCTGCGGCAAGAAGAGGACTAATCAACCCCTCTTCCCCGATTGCATACACTTTTTTGCCGAAACCTATTTTCCGAAGCAACAAAGAGACCGCAGCGATACTGCTGGTCAGCACCATCTCCGGTTGGGCCGGGAATCCTAAACGATTAAGTAATTCAGCCACGGCATGATTCGTCCTCGTCGCATTGTTCGTCAAATAAATAATGCGTTTCCCCATCTTTGCCAACTGAACTACAAAATGCACCGCGCCAGGAATCGCCTGCTCGCCTCGTATCAGTGTCCCATCGAGATCAAATAATACCGCTTTTGATCTCTCCAGCGCCTCATACATCCCATCAAACCTCCAAGACCGGCGGTGGCGCCTGAAAATCTACCGTCGGTTCATTTTCACCCGCACGCGCATTGACGACTCTGGACATCACGAACGCCAGATCAGACAGCCGATTGAGGTAATGAAGTATACTTGGATTGACCACTTGTTCCTGGCTTAGCTTGACCGTCAACCGTTCAGCGCGCCTTACCACCGTTCTCACCACATGCAGTTGAGCGGCCGCCTTTGATCCACCTGGCAGAATGAACTGTCGAAGCGGTTCCAATTCGACGTCCAGTTTATCAATCACTTTTTCCAGCAATTGCACACGGGATTCATCCACCCAAAAAGCATCGCGTTTATCTTCCGGCGTCGCAAGGTCTCTCCCCACATCAAACAAATCCCGCTGCACTCGCAAAAGTATCGCCAGAAGATCCTTAGAACTCTTTTGCGACTCCTTCAGCATGGAGACTGCAAGCCCAATGGAGGCATTCACTTCATCCACCGTGCCGTATGTTTCCACTCGCAGATCATCTTTTTGCGTCCGCCTGCCAAAAATCAAACTTGTTTCCCCGTTGTCCCCTGTTTTTGTGTATATTTTCAATTAGCAAACACCTCCGAGTAAAGGATGATGAGATTGGCATACCATGTGGAAATGCTACCGCTAACCACCGCCATGGATACGCTTGAAAATGCAGTAAACGCCTATCTGATCATATCAGGTCAAGATGCCCTTTTAATTGACTCAGGGTTCATCGAAAGTGCATCGATGATCGATCGACGCTTACGTGAATCTGGACTCGTTTTAGAGGGCATTTACCTGACTCATTTTCATCCGGATCACAGTCTTGGCGCTCTAGAGATCGCCGCAAATCATCAGGTTAAAATCCACTGCCATCCCCTAGATTATAAACCGCTCATCGACTTATATCGGCATTACCTTCCTGATGCTGATACCAGTTGGGTCATCGCAGATCTCGACGAAGGCCAAACCGTATCCTTTTCCGGAGAACAATTAACGATTCTCCACATCCCTGGCCACTCACACGGCCACATTGCCATTTTTGACAAAAAAAACGGCTACTTATTCGCCGGAGACCACGTCATTCCCGTGGGAACGGTGTGGATTGGACCGCCTGACGGTCATTTGACTGATTATCTGCGATCTCTTAGTCGCCTGCTCACCTTGCAGGTCAGCAAGCTATACCCCGGACACGGCGACCCTGTTCTCTCTCCACGCTTTCTCATGACACAAATGCAACAGAGAAGACTGGACAGAGAAGCTGAGATCATGTCTCATCTAAGCGCTAAAGAACATACCGCCATGTCGTTGGTACGCGAAATCTACGTTGGAAAAATACCGGAACCCTACCTTTGGGCAGCCAAAAAAACGGTCATCGCCCATCTGCAAAAATTATACGGCGAGCATCTTATCACTATGCGCCATGATAGCATTACCAACCAGTTTTACTATACCGCATCTCCAGTTAATTCGCGCTTAGTTGACGAAGGAAGCGATTAATTCGCTCATCATCGTTGACTTGGAGAGGCATGATTGCATTTTCCATCAACTCTTCGAGCGATTGGTGGTGGTCAAGGGTCAAAAGTGCGTCCACTGTAGGGGGCGCCATGTGATAGTCATCGTGTTGAAATCCTGAGAGCAGCGACCCTGGCGTGCTCCAAATGACAGTTTCCACTTCATCAGGCGAAGGAGAAGCCATGGTATCCTGAGGCACCTGCACAATAAAAAAATGAGCGTCGAAACGATGCTTCACTTGTTTTGGTGTCACCCTCCGCCCCACATAACGAAAGGGATACCAGGACGATTCCGATTGGAACAAGTTGATCCACTCACTCCCTTGACCTTGCAGAAGCGCTGAGCGAATACTGGCGATCTGTTCCATCCCCAATGCTCCATGACCCATGTAAATCCCGGTTTCTTCGAGCAATTCTCTTGCGCCTGCCGCAAAAAGCGAGATATACAATGCGTCTCGCGAAATCACTTCTCCTTTGAATTCTGCCTCCAACATTTCAAAAGCCTGAGGTGTCCCATGTAATCTTCGGTCCGTCACCAATTTTGCAGCATAGACATCCATTTCATCCATGACTCCGCCAGGGAACACCATGAATCCCGGCAATACGCGCAAATTTCGGGAACGCTTGATGGCCATCACTTCCATTCCATTAGCCCCGGATACTTCACGCACGACAATCATGGTCGCAGACAATCGAGGAACAAGTAATACGTCAAGCTGCTCAAACGTCATCTCCACACCTCCAATCTCATGGACTCGTCATGCAGTGGGATGTATATTCACGGAGTCATCACGCAGAGTTTTCTGCCCATTTTGAGGCAAAGGGAACAGTTCACTTGCTCTGGTGGTCATACCGTATTCGTTTTTAAATACCACATGTTCTCTCGTCAGTTGTCTGGGACTCGTCAATCCGCAAGCAGCAGATAGTGCGTACAGACTTGATCTCAAATGAAGCAGATAATTCATCACACGCCATTTTTTTTCTTCGATAAGTAATGCTTCCTGGTGTTTAGGATCGGTAGTCGTCACTCCGGCAGGACATTTTCCTGTATGACACTGAAGTGCCATGATGCAGCCATTAGCCATCATAAAGCCTCTCGCAGACAGCGCGGCATTCGCACCGAGCGCAAGCGCAATTGCCACTTTATCCGGCGTAATCAATTTTCCGGAAGCAAAGACGGCAAACCGGTCCCTCACCCCGGTCTCCATCGCAGCATCCGTTGCCGCAATTAGCGCAGGGTACAGAGGAAGTCCCATCGAATCGGCCATTGATTTGAACGTGGCCCCAGATCCTCCTTCCCCTCCGTCAATCGTCAAAAAGTCAGGATAGATATCCATTCGTTGCATCGCACCAAAAAAGTCATACAGCGATTCTTTGGCACCAACGACCATCTTAATGCCCACCGGTTTCCCTCCGGTTCTTTGCAGTTGGTCTACAAACCTCAATGTTTCCTCCGCATTTCGTAAAAAAGGAAATCGATTGGGCGAATTGACCGTTTTGCCGACCGGGACTTTACGAATGGCCGCCACTTTCTCATTCACTTTACTGCCTTCAAGGTGTCCGCCCCTGATTTTTGCCCCTTGCGCAAATTTTAGCTCAAACGCTTTCACCTGATCATATGCTGCCACTTTGCGAAACTCATCAAACGAAAAATTACCATCCTCATCTCGATAGCCAAATAACCCCGGTCCAATTTGCGCCACAATATCCGCTCCGGTCTCCAAATGCTCAGGCGCTACACCGCCCTCACCGGTGTTCATCCAAGAACCTCCCGCCATGCGAATGCCTTTACCTGTCGAGAGAATATAATGTTCGCCAACAGCGCCATAAGAAGTAGCGGAGACACCGAACAGCCCTTTCATCACCCATGGATGAGCTCTATCTTTTCCGACAATAAGCGCGTCATGATCCGGTAACAACCATTTTGTCGTTTCATCAGCAACCAAGGCTTCTTTTCGCGAAAAAAGACCCTCTTTTTTAATCTCGTATTTTTTAGATGCTGTCTTTTCTCCATTATCTACTTCCATCTCTTCAGAAAGGCGCGTGAATAGACTGTTTGCCAGATAAAAGCCAGATTTGTCGAAGTCTCGTTTCCCCCCAAAGCTGATCAAATCTGTCCGATATTTCGAAGCAAAAGTGACGCCAAGGAATTCATTTCGGGAAAAAGGCTCTCCGCCAGTATCGTTATCAAACCAGTACTGCCTAAATTCAGGCCCTAATTTTTCAAGGAAATACCGCAACCATCCAAGATAAGGATGCGATCTGATAATCGCGTGCTGTGACTTTCTTGAATTCGCCCAGAGAATAAAAAAATATACAAGTGGAAGTAAAATCACCACCATCAGCAGAACAACAAGCGCTGTAAGCAAAAAAATCCCTCCCCCATTTTTAAGCTAACACAATCAGGGAGGGAAGAAAAGTTAATTTGACATAATCGTCCGATCGCTCGGATCCTTGTATAGTCCGACCATTGCTGCAGAAAAAAAGAACGATCCCGCAAGCACCCAGAGTCCCATACTTCCAAACACGCCAGCAACAGACGCCACTAGCGTCAGCGCAGCACCAAGTCTGGGACTGAACATCATCGCAATGCCACCTGCGATCCCCACAAGTGAAGCCAACCAGGTAATCAAGGCGAGCATGTGATGCGGGTGTTGACCCACTGCTTGCGCGATGATGCTAAAAACACTTCCGTTTAAGAAAAGACCAATGAGGAGCCCTAATACCCCTCCAATGACAGCTAAGGCAAATCCCAAATAACGCATAAGCATCCCTCACCAGTATTAAGAATGTCCTGTGATGATGTGCAAAAGATTCCCGAGTTGAGGCCCAGGCGGGAAAATAACAAACAGCAGCAAATACACAACAAGTCCAGTCACTGCAGAAACCAGCCACATAATAACCGTCCACGGTGCCACTTTTTTATGACGCTTAAACGCCTGCCTTAAAGCAAGTACGATGGTTACTACGCCAAAAACCGCTGCCACCGTCGCAAGCACCACGTGAATCTGCAAAAATACCTGATAGGGAGCGGCATAGGAATGGGGGCCTCCAAATGAAGTATCTCCGATCAACAGCGTGGACAAGGCATAGCTCACAAAAAATGCAGCCCCAAGCGTCGCGGAAGATAACATGATCCTTCGATGCACAGGAATATTGCCCTTGCGTATATAATACCATCCTATTACTGCCAGTGTTGCGCTTGCAATCATGAACAATTCATTTAAGAGTGACCAAGCTGAAGCCAATGAGCCCACCTCTTTACAGTAGTCATCCTCTTGCCACTTATGGAAAACAGCACTAAACCAATTAACGGAATGGTGTTCAGATCAGTTCCATAACCACCAAGAAAACCAAAATCTTGTCCCATCCACCATATCATAAACAAGAATAAATATAAAATTATATTTTCATAACTATATAGGTATTTTTTCATTATAAGGAGTCCAATCAAACATAACAGAAGAGTAACGATAATGTTCCAGACGATAGGCTGATGAAACGCCGAAGTAGCGACCCATTCTATTTCCGATCGTATCCAGTCAGGTTGTGGCATTCCTGCACTTTTACCAAACACGCTCAATAAATTATCGCTTTGCCAATATCCGCTGCTTGGCAACACCTCCCACAGAGCACCGATAAAAAAGTAGAGGGCTGTGCTGAATCGCAGGTATTTTGTAATTATCCCTGATCGCCATACTGTTGGTTTGATCAACAATGCAAATGACAAGATGACATACAAGAGCGCAGAACCCGGACTGCCGCTTAGTAGTGAAGGTGAACCAGAAAA
>JAJYOE010000012.1 GCA_021785975.1 Bacillota bacterium
GAGCTATAGGCCCATTAATAAAGTGGAGCGGAAGACGGGATTCGAACCCGCGACCCTCGCCTTGGCAAGGCGATGCTCTACCCCTGAGCCACTTCCGCATGACGCTTTCTTATTATAGCGACATTTACTTTTGAATGCAAGCTGGCGTCATCATAAAATTGCATCAAAATACGTATTGGTGATTAGCAAGGAATTTCTGTATCACTCTGGACGAAGCAACGGGAACAACAGCACATCGCGAATAGAGGGTTGATCGGTCAGCAACATCACCAGGCGGTCGATTCCAATACCCAGTCCCCCAGTTGGCGGCATCCCGTATTCCAGCGCCATGATAAAGTCTTCATCCATCTCATGCGCTTCGTCATTGCCCTTTTCCCGCTCTTCTAGTTGCGCCATAAACCGCTGACGCTGATCGATAGGATCATTCAACTCACTAAATGCATTCGCATACTCTCGCCCCATGATGAAAAGCTCAAATCGATCGGTAAACCTCGGATCTTGGGGATTTTTTTTGGCCAAAGGTGAGATTTCTACGGGATGGCCGTAGACGAACGTAGGTTGCACCAGTGTCGATTCGACTTTTTGTTCAAAAAACTCATTGACGATGTGGCCAAATTCATGCATATCCTGGATGGTAACTCCATGTTCTGCCGCCAGTTTCTTCGCGGTATCTGTATCATGTACCTCAAAAAAATTAACACCAGTAACTTCGCGAATCAAATCCACCATATGCGCCCTGCGCCAGGGTGTTTTTAATTGGATAGCTTGTCCGGCATATTCGATTTCCGTTGTTCCGCGCACATCCACAGCAATTTGCTCGATGAGTTCCTCTGTCAGCTTCATCATATCTTGAAAATCCATGTATGCTGCATAGAGTTCCATCATCGTAAATTCAGGATTGTGGCGTGTAGAAATGCCCTCATTGCGATATACCCGGCCAATTTCATAAACTCGCTCAAGGCCGCCGACAATCAAGCGTTTCAAGTGCAATTCAAGGGCGATGCGCATGACCAGGCTCAAATCCAAGGCATTATGATGGGTGCGAAACGGCCGTGCCGCAGCTCCCCCCGCTACGAGGTGCAACGTAGGAGTTTCCACTTCCAAAAAACCCTGCGCTTCAAGGTGTCGACGCATTGATTGAATAATCCGGCTGCGGTTGATGAACGTCTGACGCACGTCGGGATTGACGATCAAATCCACATAACGCCGACGATAACGGGTCTCCACATCGCGAAGCCCGTGCCACTTTTCCGGAAGAGGTCGCAGCGATTTGGAGAGCAAAGTAAAATGTTCAAGATGGATGGTGGTCTCGCCGCGCCTTGTCTTAAATACGTAACCTTCCACGCCTATTAAGTCACCAATATCCAATATCTCAAATTGTCGATAAATCTCTTCACCCAATTGATCCATTTTTGCATAAATCTGAATCATACCTTGAAGATCCATGAGGTGAGCAAAAGTCGCTTTGCCATGCCCCCGCAACGACATGATTCGACCGGCCACTTTCACCTGCATTTTATGAGCCTCTAGTTCCTCATTCACGAGCGGTTCTGCTTTTCGCAATATGTCTTCAGAACGATGTGTCACCTCGAAGCGCGTGCCAAAAGGATCCACCCCAAGGTCATACCATTCATTCAGCTTTGCCCTTCGGACACTCATCACGTCAGCAGAAGAATCCTGTTCTTCACTTATCAAGCTCTCTTCTTCCTGCTTCACCTGCGCCACTCCCTACACTAATAGTCGCCGACACCAGACGCCGGCGACTGATTCAATCCTTTTTAGTTGTACCGTTATTACTTATGAATTTCAAGTACTTCGTATTCTATCTTGCCGGCGGGAACCTGTACCTCCACTTTGGACCCGACTCTTTTTCCAAGCAATGCTTTACCGACCGGAGATTCATTAGAAATTTTATTTTCAATTGGATCGGACTCTGCAGAGCCAACGATCACATATTCAATATCCTCTTTAAATTCGACATCGCGCACCTTTACCGTTGAACCAATACTGACGACCTGCGTATCGACTTCTTCTTCGTGGATGACTCTGGCATTGCGCAACATCTTCTCCAGCGTAATAATTCGGCCTTCAACAAAAGCCTGTTCGTTTTTTGCATCCTCATATTCAGAGTTTTCACTGATATCCCCATAACTGATGGCGAGTTTGATCCGTTCAGCTACCTCCTTGCGCTTCACGGATTTTAATTGCTCCAGTTCATCTTCAAGCTTCTTCAACCCTGCGGGAGTCAAAAGGACTTCCTTCTCTGACATTCCTGTTCTCTCCTTCAAAACACCATCGGACATTTAATCAAAACACTGCCAGTCTTGTTCCTGACAGTGTCCCCGTTAGTTATTAGTCTAAGAATCTTTGGCCATTATAAGGCAACGCTTTCATGCTGTCAACGCATCCAAATATCTCCCATTTCGTCGTGATTCGATGGCCGTCGACTGATGATGGTTACGCCAGTGTATTGTCTTCGAACGAACTTCGTATTATACTGTCGATTCCTGCGCTATTTTAGTCAATATTCCTTCCATCTCAGCTACGTTTTCCACCGTGTTGATGATTCCTCTCCATCTTGCAGCTTCTCGGGCTCCTTTTACATACCATCCTGCATGTTTGCGCATCTCCCTGACGCCAATGTATTCCCCTTTTTCTTCAGCAAGGAGGTACAAGTGTTCAATCGCCACCTGCATTCTTTCTTTTTGCGTTGGCTCATCGAGCATTTCTCCTGTCTCAAGATAATGAGCAATTTCACGAAAAATCCAGGGATTCCCAAGCGCCCCGCGGCCAATCATGACACCATCACAACCTGTTTCTAAAAGCATGTTTTCCGCGTCTTGCGGCGACAGCACATCGCCATTGCCGATGACAGGGATAGACACTGCTTCCTTCACTTCTCGTATAATGGACCAATCTGCGTATCCGGAATAAAGTTGTTTTGCTGTCCTGCCATGTACTGTTACTGCTTGGGCACCAGCAGACTCCACCGCTTTGGCCACCTGTACCGCGTTGATATTGTCGTCGTCCCAACCCTTTCGGAATTTGACAGTGACAGGACGATCAACCCGTTTCACAATCGCTTCGACTATTTTCGCAGCATACCCTGGGTCACGGGCAAGTGCAGCACCAGATCCATTTTTATAAATTTTCAACACAGGACATCCCATATTGATGTCAATAATGTCTGCGTTAGTGCCCTGCATCACCATTTCCGCAGCCTGCACCATCGTCTCCAAATCGTTGCCTACCAGTTGCAAACTCACCGGATGTTCGTCCGGTACCACTTGCAACATTTTCTTTGTTTTGGAGCTTTTATAGACAAGCGCTTTATCACTCACCATTTCTGCGCACACAAGCCCCGCGCCAAGGCGTTTTGCAATTTTACGAAAGGGCGGATTGGTGACGCCAGCCATAGGGGCAAGGATGACAGCATTGTCTGTCTTTACACCGCCGATAACGAGCGGTTTGATCATCAATCGTTGCGGCATTTTCTCCACCTTTACTGTGTTTGATCTGAGGATAGCCCGAGGTCATCTCGATTGACCTGGAGTAAGTGCATCATTTTCTCCACCTGCGCATCTGTAGGCTCACGGGTTCCACGTTCCCAACCACCGACAATAGCGACGGACACGCCAAGCGCAAGGGCAAAGTCTTGTTGAGTCATGTGTTTTAATTTCCTGTAGGCACGGAGCCGTTTGGTAAAAGTGTCGAGAACCACCGTACTCCCTCCTTCCCGGCTACGCCTTCATAGATTTCTGCCACCGTGCTTTTTAGTAACGGGTGAACCTGTGTGGCAGCAATTTCCCATAACGGCGCAAGAACAAACGCGCGCTCATGCATTCTTGGATGAGGAACCGTCAATTCGGCCCCCATTTCGATGATTTGATCCCCAGCTAATAGAAAATCAAGGTCAATTGTTCGGGGCGCATTGCGAAACGTTCTTGTCCTCCCTAAATGACTCTCTGTCGTTAAAAGCACTTGAAGAAAGTCCATCGGTTCCATTGCAGCATCCAATTTGATGACTGCATTCAAAAAAGCGCCTTGGTCTTTATAGCCGACTGGTTCTGTTTCATAGACAGAAGATACTCTTTTAATCCAAATATCTGATCGCTTTGCGAGCATTTCGACGGCATCATATAAATATCCTATGCGATCACCTAAATTCGAGCCCAGTCCTACGTCATATTCTATTTTTATCATACCATCACCGCACTCGATAACAACGCATTTGTCATTTTTGCCACTCTTGCCATCGAGCGAACATCATGGACGCGAAGTATGTTTGTCCCACGCACAATGGCCAGGGTCACAATGGCCGCCGTCCCTTCCAGCCTTTCTTCGACGGATAGCCCCAGCACATGGCCAATCACCGACTTTCGCGACGGTCCAAGCAACATCGGGTAAGGGTCAATTCTTACCTCATCGATGCGATTAATCAATTCCAGGTTTTGCACCTGTGTTTTGCCAAATCCAATGCCAGGGTCCAAGATGATTTGCCGCTCTGTGATTCCTGCATGTAATGCAGCCTCCACCCGGCGCAACAACTGTTCACGGACTTCTCTCACGACATCCCCAGTGGTAATCGGTGCTTCGGTGGAATTATGCATCAGGACATACGATGCGCCAGAACCGGCAATCACACGAAACATTTCCGGGTCGGCAAGTCCGCCCCAGATGTCGTTGATCACCTTTGCACCTTGATTTAGGGCCAGTTCGGCCGTTTTTGCTTTATAAGTGTCGATAGAGATTGGGATGGAGAGCTCTTTCGATATAACAGGTAAGACACTATTCAGTCGCGACCATTCTTCTTCTGCAGTTAAAGGAGTGAACCCGGGCCTTGTGGATTCTGCTCCTACATCGATAAAATCCGCTCCATCTTCCTGCATTTGAAGTGCGTGCGCCAAGGCTTTATCAGGGGTTGCATAAGCGCCGCCATCAGAAAAAGAATCTGGAGTGACATTGAGAATTCCCATAATTTTAGTCGAATTGTCGTACATGATTTAGCCTTCCCTATATAACGGAGTACTCAGATAACGCTCGCCACTTGAAGGGGAAACCGTCACTATTTTATGCCCTTTTCCCAGTTCTCTCGCAAGCTGCAACGCCGCAAATACATTAGCGCCAGTGCTGATCCCTCCAAGTATGCCTTCCTCTTTGGCGAGTCGCCTCGCATAGGTAAACGCATCATCGTCAGTTACTGTGATCACGCGGTCGATGTTGTTCATGTTCACAATCTCTGGGATAAACCCGGCACCAATCCCCTGAATCTTAGTTCTTCCCGGTTGACCTCCTGATAGGACAGGCGATGCGTAGGGTTCCACAGCCACCACCAGGCAGTGGGGAATGGTGGTTTTCAACACTCCTCCCACTCCCATCAGCGTTCCTCCTGTACCTACGCCTGCCACAAACGCATCAAGTTCTCCGTTCATTTGCTTGACGATCTCAGGCCCGGTCGTATCCTTGTGTGCTTTAACGTTGTTGGGATTATTGAATTGCTGCGGCATAAAATATGCTTGAGGAGCACTTTTTATCAGATCATTGGCCCGCTCGATGGCGCCATCCATCCCCCGTTGTCCCGGTGTCAGTATCAATTCTGCGCCATATGCCTTTAAGAGTTGCATTCTTTCTATGCTCATCGTATCTGGCATGATTAGAATGACGCGATACCCTTTTTCTACGCCGACAAGCGCCAAGCCAATTCCTGTATTGCCACTGGTAGGTTCCACAATAGTCATGCCTTTTTGAAGCGCACCCACTTTTTCAGCCTCATCTATCATGGCCTTTGCAATCCGATCTTTAATGCTGCCACCAGGGTTCATCCATTCGAGCTTGATGAATACATCCGCCATCTCATTTTCCACGAGTCTTCGTAGCCTCACCATTGGTGTACGCCCGATTAGCCCTGATATGCGATCTACTACTTGCATTTCCATTGCATTGCCCCCATTTCGCTTAATGAGCCGCTTGCAGTTTCAATTCCATCAATTCATCCTTATTGAAATAATACTTTTCCGAGCAAAAATGACAAACCAATTCAGCCCCGCCATCTTCTTCTATCATTTTGTCGAGCTCTTCTTTCCCTAGCGAGATCAACACACCCGCCAGGCGTGGTTTGTTACAAGTACAGCGAAATGCCACAGGCCTTTTTTCTAATATTTTCACGTCACCAGGAAACAACCGCTCCAAAATCTGCTCTGGAGTGACACCGTCATTCAGTAGTGAAGACACTTGGGGCAATTCCTGTAATGCTGCTTCCGCTTCGACGATCTCAGACTCGCTTGCACCTGGCAAGAGTTGGACCATGACACCCCCTGAAGCCAATACTGTCAGATCCGGTGCTACCAGCACACCCACCGCAACAGCAGATGGCATCTGTTCGGACGCCGTAAAATAATATGTGAAGTCATCGCCAATTTCACCACTGACCAGCGGCACACTGCCGCGATACGGTTCGCGTAGTCCCAGATCCTTGATGACGTATAATGATCCGTCCTTACCTACCGCCTGACCCACAGGAAGCTTGCCTTTTTTATTTAATGGGAGATCCACATGTGGTTCTGTGACGTACCCCCGAATCATGCCTTCACCCGTGACCACCACCAACACATTGCCAAGTGGTCCTCCTCCCTGAATCTGCAAGGTGATCTGGTGTCTCTCATCCTTCAGTGTGGCGTACAACATGGAAGCCACACTCACCACTCGCCCTAATGCTGCCGTAGCCACAGGCCAGGTATCATGCCTTTGTTGTAGTTCACCAGCAATTCCCCTGGTAGTTGTGGCATAGACCAGAATGTGATCATGTTTGGCGGTAGCCACCACCACGTAATCAGACGTATTCATGCTTTACTAATTCACCTCGTTCATTTTGTACCATTAATAAGTCCCTAGATAGCGAGAGGTATATTGGACAATGCCAATATACCTGATTTTGTTTGTACATTCTTATTGACCATGTCTATTAGGAAAGGCTTGGCGTCGGGTCATCACCAAAAGGATTGCGGCCCCCGATGGTGATCTTTGGCCCCTCTTCCTCATTGTCCCCTTCGACCAGTCTGCCATACTCCATCAACTGCCTGATTTGTTCGCCGTCCAGCGTCTCTTTTTCAAGTAATACCGTGGCCAACAGGTCAAGCTTATCCCGATGGTCATTCAGCAAGGTCCGTGTGCGCTCGTAACATTCATCCACAATATTGCGCATTTCCTGATCGATCTCGTGAGCAATAGCATCGCTGTAATTCTGTTCGGAGGTAAAATCCCTACCGAGGAATACCTGTCCTTGGCGATGGCCAAATTGCATGGGACCCAATTTGTCGCTCATGCCAAATTCGGTAATCATCCGCCTTACGATTTGCGTCACTCTCTCCAGGTCATTGGAAGCGCCGGTGCTGATTTCACCGAGTACAATTTCCTCGGCGACGCGCCCACCAAGCAGTTCCACCACTTGGTCCAAAATATCTTCTTTGGTCATAAAGCGCTTGTCTTCCTTAGGAAGACTAACGGTATATCCACCCGCCATCCCGCGCGGTATAATCGTTACCTTGTGCACCACAGTGCCGTTTTTGAGAAAATACCCGGCAATCGCATGACCGCCTTCATGAAATGCCACCAAACGTTTTTCCTTATCGCTGATGACCTGACTGCGTTTTTCAGGGCCGGCAATCACGCGGTCAATCGCATCATCAATCTCATTCAGTTCAATGACGGATTTGTTTCTGCGAGCTGTCAAAAGCGCCGCTTCATTAAGGACATTTTCCAGATCAGCACCCGTAAATCCTGGCGTTCTCTTCGCAATCACATCTAAATTAATGTCCTTGGAAACCGGCTTGTTACGCGAGTGAACGCGCAAAATCTGCTCTCTACCGCGCACATCGGGACGATCAACCACAATTTGCCGGTCAAAACGACCTGGCCTCAAGAGCGCTGGGTCGAGAATATCCGGACGGTTGGTCGCCGCAACGATAATGATGCCGTCATTGCCGTTAAATCCATCCATTTCAACGAGCAACTGGTTCAAGGTTTGCTCGCGTTCATCATGCCCGCCGCCAAGACCCGCGCCGCGCTGTCTGCCGACGGCGTCGATTTCATCGATAAATACGATACAAGGCGAGTTCTTTTTGGCGTTCTCAAACAAGTCACGAACCCGGGAAGCACCTACACCAACGAACATTTCCACGAAATCAGAACCGCTGATGCTGAAAAAGGGAACTCCCGCTTCCCCTGCCACCGCTCTGGCCAGCAGAGTTTTTCCGGTACCAGGCGGACCTACAAGTAACACGCCTTTCGGGATTCTGGCACCAACCGCAGAAAATTTCCTCGGGTCTTTAAGGAAATCCACCACTTCCACCAGTTCGGCCTTTTCCTCTTCTGCACCGGCCACATCGTTAAAGGTCACGCGTTTTTTCTCTTCCGTATAGAGACGGGCTCGGCTTTTGCCAAAATTCATCACCCTGTTGCCGCCGCCTTGCCCCTGATTGAAGAGGAAGAACAACACGACAATTACGAGCAATATAGGTAACGCCGTCGAGATGATGTTGATCCACGAAGAACTCTTTGGCGGTGTGTTGATAGATACTTGCGGCAGCTTGCTTAAACTGTTTACCACCTGATCGCTGTAAAGGGCGCGCGAGGTAAATGTAGTGCCGTCCGTCAAGGTTCCGTCGAGTTGCAAAGAAATCCCGTCAGGTGTCACGTATAGCTGTTTAATGTCATGGTTTTGCACGTCAGAAATAAACTGACTCCATGTCAGCACCGTCTTTTGTTGGTTGTCCGACATGATATACTGCAAAACACCAATAATGACAAGCAAAATGAGCACATAGAACAAAGCGCTCTGATAAAAGCGTTTCATCCCTTACCTCCTCTCGGTTAAGGCGGAAATATTGTATCATAATCTCAGCAAAAATAACATGCAGCGAAGTGTGTATGCCTTTACCGGTGATTTGAATCCTTGTATACTGATTCTTTTAATACTCCTACGTAAGGAAGATGGCGATAATGCTCCGCATAGTCAAGCCCGTACCCGACAAGAAAACGATTGGGAACGGTTAACCCAAAATAGTCAGGGGCAATATCTACTTTTCTGCCGCCCGGTTTGTCAAACGCCGCAGCAATCTTGACAGAACGCGCTTTCCGGTGGAGGAGTGATTCACGCAAGTATTGAAGCGTTAAGCCACTATCCACAATGTCTTCCACAATCAGTACATCGCGATCTTCAATCGGACGCTCTAGGTCTTTCAAAATGCGGACCACTCCAGATGATTGCGTCGAAGACCCATAACTCGAAATTGCCATAAAGTCCATTTCCAGCGGTATCTCCAAACGGCGCACCAAATCAGCCATAAAGATAAAGGCTCCTTTTAATACGCCAACCACCAGCGGGTTTTTTCCCTTAAAATCAATCGTAATCTGTTTGGCCAATGCCTCGACGCGGGTCTGAATTTGCTCAGAGGTAAATAGAATTTCTTCCAAATCGTCCTTCAACAAAAATCCTCCTACTCGCTAATCTTCCTTAGCGGGGTAAACTGATACACGAAGCGCCATTGGAATGTCTTGCCTTATCAGATGTTCGCGACTTCTTACCAGACCCGGAATCCAAACGACTTCCTGTCCAATAGCAAATACGGGATAGATTCGTCTCCACTCACGTTTAACCTTATGATCGATGAACACATCCGACACCAACTTGCTGCCATCCATTCCAAGCGGTTTGATCCGATCTCCCTCTCGCCACCCGCGGATTGTCAAATTCGGCAGGTCTTCGAGCAAAAACCAGGCATCCCAGCGGGTGCGCGAAAATTCAACTGGTATCTCTCTAACCGATGATTCTACCAGCCATTTTAGCCCTCTAATAGAAAAAAAAGAAGCCCCGTCCACGGTGGTTGGCGTCCAACGGATTGCCTGGGCATATTCGCTTGATTCATTGCTTGTGATTTCCAGGATTGCCTGTTGCACCACAAGCTGAAACCCGCCCTTGAGTGTACGTCTGCCATGACCATGAATGAGGAAAAGACGTACAGCTTCGACTTCCTCAAATCCAAATTGTAACTCATCGTCAATATACTCTAATACTAATTTAACAACTCTTCGTTGTAAAGCAAGCGGCAGGCTGAAAAACGGTTCCCGTTCATATTTCGCCCACCTTTGAGAACATTTTACGTGAGACGCCACAAATTTCTCCGACATTTGGGCCATCCACTCATTTTCCGCCCGGATAATCTCCGCTTCATGCGCAAGGGTTGAGACGATCGAAGGGTTGAAATTCGCTTCCAAATAGGGAATCAGTTCATGGCGGATGCGATTGCGCCGGTAGTCCAGCAAGGTATTGGTCTCATCTTCTTCATGAACGAGCGAATGTTGCTTTAGATACTCAAGCAGTTCCTTTTTTGTCGCTTGCAAAAGCGGTCTGATCACTGTGACTCCATGAATTTTCCGCGTCGGCAAAATCCCCGCGAGACCCTGTACTCCCGCACCACGCATCAATCGATCCAACACGGTTTCCGCTTGGTCATTCTGGTGATGGGCTGTGGCGATCAGAGGCGCATCGCAGGTCTTCGCGATGTCCAATAGTTGCTGGTAACGAAGTCTTCTAGCGGCAGTTTCCAAGGACTCCCCCGAAGCTTGTGCCGCTTCCCTTACGTTCACGAGTTTCCATTCAAACACACAGTCAAACTTGGCTGCCAGTTGTCTCACCAGTTCCGCATCCCTTGTCGCCGTCTCGCGCAGTCCATGGTGGATATGCGCTACCACCAGCTGATAATGCCATTTTTCCCTCAACCGGACGAGCAGATGCAACAGTGCGACAGAATCGGCCCCGCCGCTGACCGCCGCAATCATCGTGCGAAACGGTGTAGACGACATCGCCACCTGTAATTCGTGATCCACTACATCAACGAGTTCCATGTCTGCGCTGCCTCCAGATCGAACGCATCAATACACCTGAAATGACGAGTCCTGTGGAAATAGCACCTGCGATCAAGACCGTTTCCGTCGCCATCGACATTCCGTTCATGTACTGGTGAGTTACAAAATCCCTCATCGCAAAATAGGCATCCATTCCCGGCACCAATACGATGATGCCAGGCACCGCAAAGACAGTGACAGGCATGCGATAATATCTCGCAAACACTTCGCTTAAAAGCGACACGGCCAAACTCGACAAAAAGTTGGCAGCAATGACGTTCGCCCCGTTTTTCAACGCGCCATTTAAAAAAAGCCATGCGACGATCCCCAATAGCCCTGATGGAATGATCGCTCTTTTAGGAACTTGATTCAACATCGCAAATGCGATGGTGGCAAGCGCACTTAACAGTGTAGAAACTACCACTCAATCACTCCACCGATTCTTTATGTACTGATGCTGATGGCAAGTGCCACTGCCACCGCAATGGCAGCCGCCGTAAAGAGCGCCTCTGCTCCTCTTGCCACGCCAGACAAAAGGTCTCCTGCAAGCAAATCCCGGATCGCATTGGTCACCGCAAGCCCCGGCAATAAAGGCAAAATCGCACCAATGATTATCACTCCTTCGTGCTTGGACAACCCCACAACACTGATGAGCACCGCAAAAAGCGACCCCACCAGCGAAGCGAGAAGCACTGCGAAGAATCGCGGAACATAGCGCACTGTCCAGCGCGTTAATTCCTGTGCGATGATGCCGCCAACGGCACCATAGATAAAATCCATCCCCGCTCCACCAAGGATGATGGTAAAGCTTCCGCTTGAAAGCGCAGCAGCCAGTATTTGCACCGGACGCGAATATAAGAGTGGCGCGTGATCGAGAGTTTCCAGTTTCACCAGTGCTTCCTCTATACTGCACTCTCCTCTTTGCATTTTCCTGGAGAGTTCATTGATTTGCGTCACTTTGTCCAAATCGAGGATGCGCGAACCAGCCACTCGCTCCAACCTCGTCGTCGTACCCGTGGGAGTGGTCATCGACACAAAGATCCCCGTTGGCGTGACAAAACACTGGACATGCTCCAACTGCACACCCGCGCTGACTGCAAAGTGAGTGATCGTCTCCTCAATTCGGGACGTCTCCGCCCCATACCGCAACAATTGACTCCCAGCCAACATACATAAACGCCAAATTTGTTCTTCGTCCATAGGCAACTCCGACTATAGTGTTCTGTATTTTATTGTATAACGAATAGCGATTGGTGACCACCAAGGAACCATATCGAAATGGCGGTAAAGGCAAACAGCAGAATCGACACAAACAGTCCCCAATCTGTCACATCCCAGCCCATCCGGCGTTTATGGCTTCTCGCGTTGTCCTCGTCCCTGTACTTTTGCAACGCTTCGCTGAATTCTTCAAACCGTCGTATCTTACCGCACACCACAAGGTATAAAAGTTGACTGATTCCGCGCCGCGCCCGAAGTCTCTGAAAATAATCAAATAACGCCGTTTTCCTCTCATCCGGCGAGGATTGCATCAGTTTTTCCCTTGTCCCCTCCGTCATTGGTCGATACAAAAAAGCTCCCAACAGCGCGAGCGAAAAGTAGTCATAGTGCTCATCTGCTTTTCTCATCCCCCACCCCCAAAACGCGCGATCGTATATTTCCGTGAACTCTTTGATTACTGTTCCCATTGGCGTTACTCCGCCAAAATCAATTAACACCGGTTTCCCTTTCGCCAGGTTTACCAATACGTTCTCTGGCTTTAGGTCGCCATAGACATACCCTTTTTCGTGAAGTGAATGAAGCAAAGAAGCCAATTGCGAGACGAGACCCGGGACTACCGCATCGCCATAGCGGGACACATATTGGCGTAAATTCATTCCCTCTATATAATCCATCACAAAAAAATGAGCGATTTGCCCATCCATTTCGCCGTCATCGAGTTCATAAACCTTCGGACATGGCGATGCCAAAGTAGTGCCCAATTCGCGCATCCTTTCCCATTCGAGCGAAAGCGCTGTTGCATCCCTACTGATTTTTAACGCGAACGATGAGCCTTGACACTCAGCCAGATAAACGATGCCATTTTCACCTTTACCAAGCGTTTGCATAAGGTGATAAGTCCGTTTTTTCCATTTGCCCGTCACGATTTGTCCGGCAAGACTATCCAACATAGACAGATGACCTTTTTTGATGTGTGTTATTCGACAACCCCATCTTCAGCGTTTGAATCGCAAGTGCAAGCGCAGGACCTGTGGGGGTATTGCCCTGCGGTGCTATTTTTCCAATCGCGTCGGCCAACCGCAGGGGAGGCACCAGCAAATGCCTGACGGTCCCCCCCTTGATATCAGGAAACACGATCGTATCCATACGATACTTCCCTGTTCGGGAAGACAATGCATGCACAAGATCGCGAACCGCCCCGATGACATAGGTTTGTTTGGGGTTCATACTACCGGATTGATCGATGACTAGGCAGACATCCAAAAATGCGTATTCCACTGCCTCTTCCACTGCGCGCGCAATTGTAGGACGAAACTCCGGTGGTAGGTGTTCTACGGTCTGATATTCACTCAGCCCCCACCTTGAAACAGCCGCTCGTTCTATCGAAATTTCCATGCTGTGCTGCGTCATATACTGCATCGTTTTGGATAAATCTGACGCCTTGGTAAAACGGTACATGCCGTTTCCCGCCACTGCGATATCGGCCACTTCCCGCTCCCCTTTTTTCCCGAGAACTCCATCGTCAATCACGCCGATCACATTCACGGAAATCCCTTGTCTGGCCGCAATTTTTGCTACATTCACTGGGTCTGCCCCTTCATTGGAACAACCATCGGTAATCAGGAGAATTTGCTGCAAAAAATCGCTTCTGTGCACCTCATAGCCCTCCATAAATTCGCTTGGCCGATTCAGATTGCCCTTGTTTGGCGTGTCGCGCATTCATACGCTTTGCCAATCGCTTGCGATCTCTATTCGTTTTGATCGTCGGCATTTCCGGTAGCCTGATCGTCGCCCATCCTGGCTTATATCGCTCGATCCTGGCACAAACAATCGTCATATCATCTCGGATCATCCCGCCATCCACCCGCACCGCAGCCTCCAGCAGCCAATCAGCAAGGCGTTGTGGGTCATCGGCGGCAAACCGTTCCAGTTGCCGGCAAACCCAGTCTTCTGGTTCCGTTAACTTCGATAGCGCTTCAAAAATCCCATCGGACATAAACACCAGTAAATTTCCTTCCTGCAATTCCACGCTCCTTGTCTGTATTTCAATTTCGTCCAAAATTCCGATCGGCAAACTCTCTCCCCGCACCATCATCACGTCTTGTCCCTGTTTGACAAAACTAGGTACGGAACCCACTTTTAAAAATTCTGATTTTGCTGTAAAAAGATCGATGATCGCCAAATCCAACGTGGCAAACATTTCGTCTGTAGAACGCAGAACAAGTGCTGAATTGACCGTCTTAATGGCCACCTCTTCCGGGAAACCCGCGCGCAAAAGTTGCTGGACCAGATTGACTGCCGCACTTGACTCCTGGTTTGCCCGTTCGCCGTTGCCCATCCCGTCGCTGAGGGCAATCGCGCACTTGCCATTACCAAGGTCCATCACGCTAAAAAAATCGCCACTCTGCAATGTTCCGTCTTTGGCGACACTCGCAAACCCGGACAATACTTGATATTGACGCGCACTAGAAAGGCGGATCCGCGCGGCAGCATACTCGGTGTATTTTTCCACTGATCTTACGGTGATGGTTTCTCCTAGGATTTCCGATAAAAGCGGCGCGACTAATTTCCCCGCCTCATCATGAGGTGACGAGTGCAATTGCAACACTTCAATTTCCACGTTCCCTTCTTCCAGAGAAATGATCTCTACATCCTCCACTTCTAGCCCAAGCTGAATCAGCGCCTTTAATATGGCGGATTCCTGGCGATGATTGGCACCGGTTTCCGTTTGAATTTCCTGTGCCAGATCCAGCATGATTTCAGCGACGCCAGATAACTGGTCAGCGACAATCTGTCGGCTTTCCCGTAATTGCTGGATCAGGTATTGATGGCGATTGACCAGTTCCCTCGCGCCTTTCATGGTACCTAGCAACATGTCTGGTTTGATGCATAGCCCCGTGAGATCGGCGGGCATGCTTTCTTTGGTCATGTCAGGATTTATGTCCAGAATCCTCGCTGCATCGCTCATGGATTGCAACGTCAACGAGGCGTTTTTATCCCAGCAACGAGATTGGTAATGACAATGATCACAAATCTGATGCACCGTTCTTTCTACAATTTGATGGTTCACCATTTGCTGACGTTCCATAGGCTCTGATGCACCATTAAAAGACCCTGACAATTGAGAAAAAAGCGTGGCAATTTCCTGGATGCGTGAGGTCATGAGCGACTTGATGCGGCGCACGTGCTCTTGTTGGGAGACGGTATGTCGCACCGTGCCAGGAAGGAGATTGGCCCCCTCCTGAATCAGATGATTGGGAGTGAGAAAGTACCCGATGGCCGCCAACAGCGTGGCGATCATTTCATCTAACAACATTTGGTGATTCGCCACATACAACGTCAATATTCCGCTGCCGATGATAAAGCCGACGGCCACCACTGGCTTTTTGGTTTCATGCAGCAGCCCGGCAAGCACACCAGCAAATCCAAAGACACCAATTAACGGAGTGAAGGCAGCAGAACCAAGCGCAAGGATGACACCCGTGACAATGCCGATGGCACCACCTATCCCAGCTCCGCCTGCTGCGGCAAAAAGCAAAATAGCGTACCTTGCCACCACGCTCTCCACAAAAACCCCGTGAATCTGCCATCCCTGAAGCCCGCTAAGCACAGAAGCAAATAAGATCACAATGGCAATCGTCTCTTCAATTCTCCAGGATCGGTGCGGGCTCGTCATCAGCAAAGGCGGTACTTGCAAAAACATATACGTCAAGATAAAGGAAAGCAGTCCGTCAATCACCGCCACGCCAAGAGCAAAATCATTAAATCCTTGTCCAGGTAAGGAAAATCCGAAGCGAAACCCGGCATCCACGATCATCACGAGCAAGGGCAAACTATAGGAATCTATAGAATCAAAACGTTTGATCAGCCCGTAAAGCATTCGATAGGATAGCAGCATGGCAACTACCAGTAACGGGTCACCCCCGTGCAATACGACCGTCGCAGACCCTATAGCCAACCCCAATGCAAGCCACAATGAGCTACTCTGACGATATAGTAGGGTAACTGAATATGCGGGAAGGACAAACGGCATAAATGTGCTCAAGATCACCGCGCGCCCAAGTAAAATTCCTAATCCTAAAAACAGGAGGAGCATGCTTGTCTGATAAAGAAAAAGATGTTTTTTTCGATGCGCATCCCTGCCACGTGACACTTGTCTCGCAGGAGATACGGTCGCATCCATCGTGACAAGCTTTAACAAAGGGCTTCCCACACGTGGCACTTTTTTGTGCGTCGTCTTGCGATTTCTTGTCATTAACGGCACCACCCGTTCATAGAATAGCTTGATTGTATTCACGCCTATCCGCGAATTCTGTCATTCGGTGTGCCTGTCCTTAAGAAATTTCCCGACAATATCCCTTGCAATAAGACAAGCCAAAAGCAGATAATGTTCACAAAAAAAGGCGGTTATCATGCGGAAACCCTGGGATCATTATTTTATGGACATGGCAAAAATGGTCGCTACTCGGGCGACCTGCAATCGATTGCGGGTTGGCGCCCTGATTGTACGCGACAAAAGAACCATAGCCTCTGGCTACAATGGCAGTGTGTCAGGAGATGTTCACTGTATCGATGTGGGTTGTAAAGTGGTGGATGGCCATTGCATTCGAACCATCCATGCGGAGAGTAATGCGATTTTGCAATGCGCCAAGTTTGGAGTGAGCACCGACGGGGCGGTCCTTTATGTCACTCACTTTCCCTGTCTGAATTGCTGCAAACAAATCATTCAGGCAGGCATCAAGCAAGTCATCTACGAAGAAGACTATCGCGCAGATCCCTACGCACTTGAACTATTCGCTCAGGCTGGCGTAAACGTGACGCAACTGGAGCAATTTAGAGAGTGAGGAATATAGTGAAGTAATTGCGCGAAAGTCTGGCATAAAAGGGGATGGCATACATGCCGACCTGGTTGAAAAACCAACTCTTGCGGGCGTTTCACGATGGGGATAAGCGAGCGGTGGTCATGCTGAACCGAGTCTATTACAAATATCGCAAAAACATCAGTTAATACAAAAGGCCAACGCGAATGCGCCGGCCTTTTTCATATGAGGGAAGACAAAATTATACCTGTAAAGAGAAGTAAACAGAAAAACCAAAAATGATAAACGCAAGCGCAAGAAGAACTGCAGGAAATTTGCGTTTACTCTTTACTTGATTGATAAAACCGACGAGAGACATGACCGTAAAAACAGCCATGAAAATCGCCATCAGCCAAGGATGAAGCTGCATGAATGCACCCACTTTCAATAAGAACTGATACCTACTAATGTACATGGAATCGCGATGAAAATGATCATTATTTTCAAACTGTCAAAAATACTTCAAAAAAGAACATCAATAATGTGACGTTTGCAACATAATGATCGTTATCCTCTGCGACCGCCTCTGCCACCGCGCTTTGATTCGCTTCGTTTCAGCGCTTGCAAACGGTCTTCGCTTTCCTTCATGAACCTGAGCATCTTATCCTCAAAGGTGGCGCGGTTACTTGTATGGTGGGGAGTTCCACCACGTGGTTTACGGGGGCGTTCTGTGGGTGAAGGAGCTGCGTTTTCTGCCGCCTGGCGAATGGAAAGACCGATTTTACCGTTCTCCACATTGATGACTTTTACTGTTACTGGATCATTCACTTTCAGATGATCGTGAATATCCTTGACGTAGGTGTCGGAAATTTCAGAGATGTGAACAAGGCCCGTCTCTCCACCGGGAAGCAACACAAATGCGCCAAAATTTGTGATACCTGTAACCTTGCCATCTAATTTGCTGCCAAGTTCAACTGACATAAAAGAGAAAGATCCCCCTCTAAAAGATACATATCCAATATAGATTATACAGAACGTCAAAAAAAGGTGTCAAGAAAATGAAAGCCTTTCTAGTTGGTTTTTGCCGGGTTCGCCACAAAAAGTATTTCCCCAGGCTTCACCAGGTTGTATTTCTTCTGGGCAATGTATGCGATGTAGTTATTTTGGTGCAATTCCTGCACTTGTTGGTTTAGGTTCTGGTATTCCTCTTTGGAAGCGTTCAGTTCGCTTTTCAATTGATTTTTCGAGGCTTCCTGTTGGGCCAGAGCTGGGCGTTGCACAAACAAATACACGTATGCCCCCCATAGAAACACCGCGCTTACCAATACATACCAGATATAAACGCGCCTGCGCTTAAGCTTTCGTTTGGTGCTTGAATTCATGAAGGCAACTCCTAAGGAAAGAAAAATAACGAGTTTTTTTAATTATTCGTCCCCTCATCATCATCTTCCTTCTTTTCAAAATATCTTGCCACACTTTTTCCAGTAAATGCAATGGGCCATACCAAAACGATTTCGATTTTTTCCATCATCTGATTGATTCGTTTGGCAGTAATCCACATGAACTTGAGGAGAACCACGATTGGCAAGATTAGCATGCGAAAGATCAAATACCATACCCAGCGCATCACGCTCAATATCGCGCGGATCACAGTGGTGGTAACTGCCACCACTAGGCGTCGAAGAACCAGCGCATAAAGCCACCATCCTGCTCCTAATAGCAGAAAAACAGCAAAGCGAACTTCACCATGGTTTGCACCTAACAGCATCGTGAACACAAATACGGTGGCCACGAGCCAGTAGAGAATATCCCACAGTGCGGAAAATCGCCTTAGGAAGCGCCATTCTTTGATCGCCGTGCGATAAACGTCATGAACGGTTCCCATGGTGGCACCAGACAACATCATCAACACCAACGTGGCATATTGCTGTTGAAGATCCACCTCCATCACCCGCCTATTTCAAAAGCCTACCCCAGAGTTTTTTCCCTTGTTTGCCGGGATGGTCGCCTTGCAAATAAGCGAGGTCATCGATGGTACCCTCTATGGATACCAGGCCATTTTCCAGATTCAGCGTCTTGATGTGCAAGTTGTCTCCGCGAAGTGACATCATTCCGTTTGTCGTCTGCAATATAAATTCATGCGTATCGAAAGACTCTACACCAGTAACACCAGTCACTTCCGCATACTCTCTATTCACCATCAAAACCTGATGCCTACCAGCATCACGCACCAGCCTGTCTTCTGCCAATTGGATTCCCTCTCTTCCGGCCTTGTACTACTTTTTAACTTATGGCCTAAAAGAGGAGAATAGAACAAAAGACGACCTAATCTTCAAGGTCGTCTTCCTCATCAAAAGCTTTATCCACTGTTCCTGCAATGCGTTCTTCACCAAGTATCTGGTATAAATCGCTGGCCTGCTCTTTACGAACCTGCTCCAGGATGTTGGCGATTTTCACACTCATCATCCGGGAACCATAGCGAATATTCAGCAAATCCCCGATTTGCACCTCTGTTCCTGCCTTGGCAGTTCTCCCGTTGACTTGCACCCTCCCATTATCGCAAAGTTCCTTTGCCAGTGTGCGGCGCTTCACGAGTCGGGAAACTTTCAGGTATTTGTCAAGCCGCATTATTTCGTGGCTTCTTTGAGTTTATTCCCTGGCTTAAATGCCGGTACGGACGACTCAGGAATGGAAATCACTTCTCCGGTTTGAGGATTGCGGCCACTCCTTGCTTTGCGCTTGCGAGTTTCAAAAGTACCAAATCCAATCAGTTGTACTTTATCCCCTTCAGAAAGCGCTTCAGAAATAGAGTCCAAAAATGCGTTGACGGCTGCTTCCACGTCCTTTTTCTTCAAGCCACTTTTTTCCGCAACTTTGTTAATGAGGTCCACTTTATTCATAAATCCGATTAGCCCCTTTCCAAGGCAATAATTTTCACTGCTCACTATTCGTCTTAAACCCAGCAATCTCCTGCTATGAGTTGGCTTTTTCTTTCGCATTTTGCCAAAATTCATCGAGAATTGCAAGTTCCACCTCTGAAAAATCCAAATTGCGTCGTTTCAGCTCCTGTTCAATATGTACAAATCGCCGTCTGAACTTTTGATTCGTGAGCGCGAGCGCCCTTTCCGGATCAATGCCATAATGGCGTCCCAAATTGACCAGCGAGAATAACATGTCGCCAAATTCCTTGCGTTGTTCTTCTTCCGTGCCAGCCTCTCTAAATTCGAGCATTTCTTCGTCAAATTTGGCAAAAACGGGCTCAAGATCAGGCCAGTCAAAACCCACCTTTGCGGCTTTTTTCTGCAATTCGTAACTCTCATTTAAGGGAGATTGGCCTTTTTTCACCTTATCCAGCAGCGATTGCGGTTTCGCTGTATTTTCTGTCTTTTTGATTTGTTCCCAGTTTTGCACGACTTCTTCAGCGGTGGTCGCCAACGCGTCGCCAAAGACGTGTGGATGCCTGCGAATCAGTTTGGCGCTAAGTGTGCGAATGACATCCCTGACCTGAAATTCGCCCTCATCAAGACCAATTTGACTGTGTAGCAGGACTTGCAGCAGCACATCTCCCAATTCTTCCACTAACTCATCCACGTCGCCTTCATCGATCGCCTGCGCCACCTCATACGCCTCCTCTATCACATAAGGACGTAGCGACTCATGCGTCTGTTCCTTATCCCACGGACACCCGTCAGGACTTCTGAGTGCTGCGACAATATTGACGACTTCCGACCATTCTCCATACAATCCTTCACTTTGTAAAGGAGGAACATATAACGTCGTGAGATGGTCGATCTCCTTTGTCCGGTCGAGCTCAAAAAGAGGTACTTTTTGTAACGATTCCTGCCCATCAATTCCAATGGAACTGGCAATAACGACTTCCCACTCATCTCCATAGACCTCGGAGAGCAACATCTTCGTATCACTAGCCACCGCTTGATTGTAAAGTTGCATGATCATGGTATGAGCTCGAGGTTGTAACATGTCTTTTCGAAGCGAGGTCGCATCGAGAAGCAGAAGTCCGTCCGCAGGGTCGACTCCCACTTTGAATAACAATTCGTCGATAAAACTCTGGCCGGATTCATAGATCAATAACACTTTTTTTGCCTGTGCCGCGACCTGCAACAGTTGGATACTCCGTTCAGCCACCCCCGGATGACCTGGTACCAGATAGACAATCTCTGACTCCCTGTCCGCTTCGCTGAGCAAAAAATCGACGATTCGCTCGTATAGAGAAGAGAAGTCGTTTGCCTCTTCATAAAATGAATCCAGTGACACAAAGGGGAGGTTTCGCTGGATTAAAAAATTGGCGCTAGGGTGTCGCGCGGTACGAAGGTAGATCGGAAAGTTCTTTTCCATCAGCAGTACGGTACCGTATGGTATACTGGCAATCGCGCCAGGTCCGAGCCCCGCGATGTGAATGATCCCCATAATATTGCCCCTTTTTATCAAGAGTAAAATCTCATTTTGCGAAGAAGAGTAGTGAGCGGCTTGCCAAACTTAGGCAAGGCCTGAACCTCAGTTTCCGACAACAAACCGCCCAAGATGAGCATCGCCACATAGGTCAAAATGCCTGCCAAAATACTCGTAAGCACGAGTCCCGCAGCATCCACCCGCGCCGGAAGCTGCAAATGCCAAAAGTTCCATTGGCGTTGTATTCCAAACACGAAGGCCCCCATCACAAAAACAGCCATCAGTGGCTTGAAGACGTGCTGGAAGTAGGAGAGGCGAAGCTGGATTTTGCGCTTCAACACCCACCAGTTCCACCCTGCGGCGAGCGCGTAGCTAAGAGCGGTGGCAATGGCAGCACCGGTAATTTGATAGCGCGGAACCAGTATAAAGTTTAACGCAATTTTAAGCGCCGTACCAGCCAGCAAACTGACAAGCGGGGTGTAGACCAGCCCCAACCCCTGAAGGCTGGCAGCCGCATTCAACTGGATGCTGCTAAAAAGGGTGGCTACTCCCATCCACATAATCGCCTGTTCACCCTGCGCATCCCGAAAAAGCGCGATATCTATCGGCCTTGCGAGCAAAATCAAACCCACTGCCGCAGGAAGCGCCAAATACGCGGTATAGCGCATGCCAAGTCCCACCCGCTCTTTTACCGTGGATGCACCGCTTCTAGTGTTGGCTTCAGAAACCGCTGGAAGCAGTGCCACGCCAATGGAACTGACGAGGGTAGCCGGAAGCATTAGCAACTTGAACGCCCGCCCTGATAACAATCCATAAAGATGAGTGGCCGAATTTTGAGTAATCCCCTGCGCCTTCAGTAAATTTGTTACGGTCAATGCGTCGACGTTGCTAAAGAGCGGAATGATGAGGGCTCCTAAACTGACAGGAATCGAGTAATAGATCAACTTTCGAACAATGGTGCCTGTGGATACCCTTAGGTGGAAAACGTCGGAATGACGCCTCTCTCTTGGCTGGTGCATGGTTTTGCGGAATTTCAAAAGTTGTAATATTATCACAATCAGCCCGGATAACCCGCCAGTCACCGCTCCAAAGGACGCCACGGCGGCTGCCGCCCTCACTTTTCCCCCAAAAGACAGCACTACCCACACACCGGCGATGATGGTGAGAACGCGCACCAACTGTTCCACCACTTGCGACACCGCCGTCGGTTTCATCCATTGCCAACCTTGAAAATACCCTCGGATACTGCTCAGCATCGGCACGACAAAAAGCGCCGGTGCCACTGCCTTTAAAGCCCAAGTCGCGCGCATGTCTCCCGCTAACCGGGCAAAAGCATCACTGAAGGCATAAAGAGACACCATCGCCATCAACCCTGTCCCTGCCAGCAAAAAAAACGCCACTCGAAAAATGCGGTTCGCACTCCCCACATCGCGAATCGCCGTATACTCGCTCACGTATTTTGAAATCGCCACGGGAAACCCGGCAGTAGAAATCACCAGCAATGTGGCATACACCGGATAGGCCATCTGGTATATCCCCATCCCACTGTCGCCGATCAGGTTCTGCAGAATAATCGTATAGACAGAACCCAAAAGTTTGGAAATGATGGCCGCCAAAGTAAGAATGAACGCCCCACGCACAAAAGTCCTGCTAGATGCCACCGTATTTTCCACTCCCAACATCTCTCGATAGAGAAGTATACGGGGACAACCTACCAGATATACAAGGGCCAAAACTACCACATAAAAAGGACAGCCCTCGCTGTCCCAATGATTCGATAAAAGGGTGTTGTGATTATTGGTCCATCTGCTTTGACAAAAATCCTGCCGCCGTTTCGGCCAGCTTGGTTTCCAGCTCCCCCATTTTTATCCCTTCGTCGCGCGATATCAACACTACGCTTCCGATCGGATCTCCGTTATACATAATGGGGACGATGACATGTGAACTGAGTTGTTCAGTTCGATCACGAATTAATTGCACTTCGGTGGCATTCGTAGATACGATGGATTTACGTTCATCCATGGCTTTTTCAAGTTCAGTCCCAACGGGCTTTTCCAGGTATTCCTTTTTAGCAATTCCGGCGGAAGCAATCACTGTGTCACGATCTGTGATCAGCGTAAAGTGGCCGGATGCCTCATTCAGTGATTCGGCATATTCTTTGGCGAAATCTCCCAGCTCCCCGATCGGGGAATATTTTTTTAAGATGACCTCGCCGTCTCTGTCCACAAAAATTTCAAGTGGGTCCCCTTCACGAATCCGCAATGTTCGTCTTATCTCTTTTGGAATGACCACTCTTCCCAAATCGTCAATCCGCCGCACAATTCCTGTGGCTTTCATTGCACTACCCCCCAGACAAATGAAGCTTGCGAAACTGTTGCCTTTATATTGTCCGAAGAACAGGGAGTTTAACATGAAATCACATGTAACATAATGGAAAAGCCGCTCGCCTGTATGGCGAACGGCCAACCTTGTCCATCACAGATTTAGCTGAGCGTGTATTTGATATCCGCATTCTTTTGCAATTTTTTTACAATTCCCGTCATGACGGTATTCGTTTTTTGTTGAAGCAGGGTTTGCTGAATCGTCGATTCCACACTCTTAAACGGAGTAATCGTCCGTTTCAACACTTCCATCACGTGATAGCCGTATTGAGACTTAAATGGGTTGCCAATCACACCAATTGGTTGACTCATGGCATGATCGCGGAACGGTACGACCCATTGTGACGGACTCTGATTGGCGTATAAACCGCCGTTATTCTTTGATCCCGTATCGGTCGAATACTGTTTGGCAAGCTTGGTCCAACTTCCGCCATTCCTCAGTTGCGTCGCAATTTGCTGAGCCAATGACAGCTTGTTGACGAGGATATGCCGGACGGAGACAGTGGCAAATTGATAAAGATTCTGCTTGTAATACTGCTCTTCCGATTGGAGAGAAACTTTATTCACCAGTTTTTGCGAATATAACTGAAGAATAAGCAGGGTTTTCACATAATCGGCAAGATTGGTGTTTTGTAATCCTAAGGTCTGCATTTTGGTGTCAAAGCTGCTTGTATTTCCGCTATAGAGCGACTGGATGGCGCTTTGCTTGATGTTCAGCACAGTTTGGTTCACTTGCGCGTTCGTTACCTTGATACCTGCCTTCACTGCCTGCGCTTCAAGCAATCGGTTATAGACAATGTACTGCTGTATGACTTGTTTTTTTACTGTGGTAGAGACACTCGTCAACTGTGGATCGAACAATTGCTGCAGATGAACCTGCTCATTCATTTGAGACGCAGTGACTGTCCCACCATTGTACGTTGCCACAACGGCAGCAGCGCTGTTCGTGCCGCAACCGGTGAGGGCAAGACCCATCACGGCGACAGATGCGACTATCAATGTACTTTTTTTCTTAAAAAAACTAATGGACATTTTCAAAAGCCTCCTTTGATTCAATAAAAACAGACGTCATCTCCTTCATGACCTTCATGGCCATTTGGAGCAACTCATCATCTTTGACGCGACGACCTTCAATCACCAGCGCGTAGTGTCCTCCCGTAGCTTTTAGGTGCATCCGCTTAGGATACAATTGCGTCATCTGGAACAAGTGCGGACCAGAGAGATTGGCCGTTTGTTCCGGCCTGAACACTATTTGCAAATCGTGATCCTGTTTCATGAGGGACTCCAGGTCATACCGGTAGGCATAGGCCCGAAGGCTCGCCACGGACAGGAGGTTTTCCACCTGTTGCGGCGGATCTCCAAATCGGTCTTGGAGTTCCTCCCGCAGATCAGCCACATCATCCAATGATCTGCAGGCCACAAATTTTTGATATACTTCAATTTTTTGCGCAACATCCGGGATATATTCTTGCGGCAGATAGGCATCGACTGTGATCTCCACGTTAGGCTCTCGTTTCTCTTCCTTCTTTTCGCCTCTCAATTCGCGAATGGCATCCGCCAGCATCTCCGAGTACATATCAAACCCTACCGCACTGATGAACCCGTGTTGTTCCGCACCGAGCAAATTGCCGGCGCCCCTTATGGAAAGATCCCTCATGGCAATCTTGAACCCGCTGCCAAGCTCGGTGAATTCCTTGATCGCCTGTAATCGCTTTTCTGCCACTTCCGTGAGCACCTTATCCGGTTGATACGTAAAGTAGGCATAAGCAATCCGGTTGGATCTCCCTACTCTTCCCCGCAGCTGATACAATTGGGAGAGTCCCAGACGGTCCGCATGAAATACGATTAACGTATTGACGTTGGGAATATCGATGCCAGTTTCTATAATGGTCGTCGATACCAGTACATCCGTCTCGCCCTGCAAAAAATCCAGCATCACCCGCTCCAATTGAGACTCGGGCATTTGTCCGTGACCCACTGCCACCCTGGCATCAGGAACCATGCGAGTGATCCGGTCGGCGATCGACTGGATGCCTTGTACCTGATTGTATAAAACATAAACTTGACCGCCACGGCTCAGTTCCCGTTCAATTGCTTCTTTCAATAACACATCGTTATATTCTAACACATAGGTCTGAACGGGAAAACGATTCTCGGGTGGGGTTTCAATCACGGATAAATCCCTCACCCCCACCATCGACATGTGGAGTGTTCGCGGTATCGGGGTGGCGGTCAGCGTCAAACAGTCAATGTTGCTCTTCAGTTGCTTTAATTTCTCCTTATGAGTGACGCCAAAACGCTGTTCTTCATCGACGACAAGCAACCCCAGATCCTTAAACTGCACACTTTTGTTCAGCAAGCGGTGGGTACCGATCACCACGTCGACTGCCCCTGTACGAACTCCCTCTAGCACCTTTGCCACTTCCGCCTTACTGCGAAAACGACTGATCATTTCAATGGTCACCGGGAATCCGGAAAACCTTTCGCTAAACGTCGAATAATGCTGCTGCGCGAGAATCGTGGTTGGCACGAGCACTGCCACTTGCTTTCCATCAAAAACAGCTTTCGCCGCCGCGCGAATCGCCACCTCTGTTTTTCCGTATCCGACGTCGCCGCAAAGCAGCCTATCCATCGGCCTGGTCTTTTCCATGTCCTTCTTGATGTCTGTCACTGCACGCAACTGATCTGGTGTTTCTTCATAGGGAAACATCGCTTCAAAGTCGCGCTGCCACTCCGTATCACCGCGAAAAGAGTGTCCGGGTTTTGCCTCCCGCTCAGCATACAGCTTGATCAAATCCTCCGCGATATCCTGCACGGACTTCTGGACTTTGTGCTTGGTACGAGCCCATTCCGCTCCCCCCAAGTGATTGAGCCGTGGTTCACGCTCTTCATTGCCCAAAAATTTCTGTACCAGGTTGATTTGATCCACAGGCACGTACAACTTGTCGTTACCCGCATACTGCAAATGGAGATAGTCCCGATGAGTACCTCCCACGTCGAGCGTCTCGACACCCAAATACCTGCCGATGCCGTGATTAACGTGTACGACACAATCACCGACATGAAGATCCTGATAACTTTTAATTCGCGCAGCTTCTGGCGCATCGTCACGAACACGCCTCGCACGCTTTTTGGTGACAAAAATCTCACTTTCGCTGATCAGCACCAAATGCGCATGAGGCAGCTCAAACCCAGCAGAGAGGTTGCCGATAATGACCATTGGCATTTCCGCCAACGGATCAAAATACGGTCTCTGCTCCAGTTGAATAGAAAAATCCTCCAGAACACGAACGAGTCTGTCCGCACGCTCAGCGCTGGCTGCCAAAATGACCACATGCTGGTTCGTTTTTCGAAATCGGGATAGTTCTGATTTTAAGAGCGGCAATTGCCCATGAAATTTTTGCATCGAATGCATGGGGATCGTCGTCGTCTGGACCGCATGCACTCCTGGCACATGGCGCGGAAACAGGCTGACATACAGCGTAGGACGCCCTTCGCTCAGAAAAATCCGTTCTAAATCGTAAGTCGTCATCAGTCCAGGCAGAATCTCCCCACGCTCCAGTGCCCCTGTAACCCATTCTGCTTCTTCCCGGATCACACGTTCCATGGTCTCCCGCAAACGCATCGGCTCATCGTAAAACATCCAAGTATCTGCCGGGAAATAATCGAGCGCGATGCGATGATGACCCTCCAACCAATTCGCATAGCGAAGTAATCCAGGAAAATGAATCCCCTCCTGCATTCTCTCCGCATCCCGCCCTATATGATGCCGCACTTGACTGATAAATTCCTGATGATGAGCCTGTTTGCTTAAAAATGCGGTCATTTCCCATTGCACATGTTCTCCCAGACGCTTCAATTCATCACCGCTAACCACCATTTCCCTGGCCGGCCAGATTTCAATCGATTTCGATTGCTCTGTCGAACGCTGGGTTTCGATATCAAAAAAACGAATCGAATCCACTTCGTCGCCAAACCACTCTATGCGAACCGCATCTGCACTAAGCGGAAACACATCAATCAGTCCACCGCGCACACTGAACTGTCCTCTTGTCTCCACGCGCTCCACGCGCTCATATCCAGTGGAAACCAGGTTTTCGATCAATTGGTCCATCGGGTAGGCGGATCCCCAAGAAAGCTCCACCACCGCGTCAAACAGACGCTTTGGAGCCACCATCGGTTGCTTCAACCCTCTGATGGTAGTGACAAATACTGCGCGCTCGCGATTTTTCAAGGCTTGCAACGCACGCAACCTCAGCGCGGCCATTTCCGGACTAAAAGCGAGAAGATCCTCGTGGATCAATTCGCGTTCCGGAAAGAGAAACACCCGCTCTTCTCCCAATAGTTCGCTGACATCAGCCACAATGGCTTCTGCGTTCATCATCGAATGGGTCACAATCAATATGGTATTGGCGTCGTTTTTTAGCGCAGCATAAAGCAAATGCCTGGCTGAACCGCTGATTCCAGCCACCATTTGATGCCCTTCGCCCTTATGCATGGCTCGCCCTAGCAATTGAACGTCTTCTGTTCGAGCCAGATAATCTACGATTTCGCGCAACTTCTTCTCCCCCTGCCGCTAAAATCGCGCATACTTTATTGGTAACAGCAAATAAGCCTCAACGCATGAAAGTGCGTTAGGCCTGACACCGACATGAGACGTCCACGCCAAACGGCGCGAACCGCATGTGGAAAAACTCATTGAGCGGTCGCTCCTGACGTAAGAAAAGTTTGCTGTATATCAAGCTATTAATTACTGAATCGGTGAACTCGTCAAGTACAACGCGGGATTTTGTTCAAGCGCTGTCTCGCAATATTCACATACAGTTTTCACATAGGTGGTTTGATCTTCAGCATGATACTCTATGATGTCGGATATTTCCTGTTCCGTCAAGCTGGTGAAACCCAGCGCGTCAAGGGAGACTCTCGATGAGTCAAGCGACCCAAGAAACGCTTTGCAATGCCTGCAATAATACACAATATGCATCCGCATCGTCCTCCATCCCATTTGTCAGAGCTTCTTCTTATTATGAGATGGAAGGACGAGAATTAAACTTATTCATGACAATGGGAAACGGCTCTTCTAGAGAGGCAAGCACTGCATCGGCTGCGATCTCCACCGCCTGCGTGACGTGATCCCGGTCTTTTTTGGGAAAACCGGACAGCACATAATCCACCACGGTAATGTCAAAAGGAGGCCTTCCAATCCCTATACGAATTCTCGGAAACTCATGGCTCCCAGCCAATTGGAGGACAGATTTCACCCCGTTGTGCCCGCCTGCACTGCCTTTCTCCCTCAATCGGATACTTCCCACAGGCAAATCCAAATCATCGTAGATGAGGATCAAGTCTCGTGAAGGTTCTGCGCCAAGCGCCAGGATGGCCTCTTTGACGGATTGACCGCTAAGGTTCATGTAAGTCTGCGGCCGAATGAGATACACGCGTTCCCCGCCGACTTTAGTATCCGTGACAAGCGCCTGCCATTTTTTATATGGCCGTCCGACACCGAGCTTGTCCTCTAATTTTTCTATACACCAAAACCCCACATTATGTCTGGTTTTTTCATATTCTTTGCCGGGATTACCGAGACCGACGACGAGTTTCATATCGCAAGCCCCCCTTTATCCCTTTGATTAATCAAAAAGTTCACTGATCGATCTCATCTCATGCACCCTCATGATGGCCTCCGCAATGATCTGGGCGACAGAAAGGATCACCATCTTGTCAATTTTCTGATCCTCTCGAAGTGAGATCGTATTGGTCACGACCACTTCCTTAATCGGCGCTTCCTCCAGACGTTCGATCGCCGGCGGAGATAATACGGCATGAGTGCAGCAGGCATAGACTTCTTTGGCACCTTTTTCAAGCAATGCTTTTGCTGCAAGCGTGATGGTCCCTGCCGTATCGATCATGTCGTCAATCAATATCGCCGTTTTCCCCTCAATGTCGCCAATGATATTCATCACCTCAGCCACATTGGGTTCCGGGCGGCGCTTGTCGATAATCGCAATGCTCGATTCGAGTCGTTCTGCCATTTGCCTGGCCCTAGTGACACCGCCAAGGTCTGGTGACACTACCACTACATCGCCAAGGTTTTTCCCTAGAAAGTAGTCTGCCAAAATAGGCATTCCCACCAAATGGTCGAGCGGGATGTTGAAAAACCCTTGGATTTGCCCAGCATGAAGGTCCATGCAAATGACTCTGGTCGCCCCGGCAGTCTGAATCAAATCAGCCACGAGCTTCGCAGTAATCGGGTCCCGAGCGCGAGACTTTCGATCCTGACGGGCATATCCGTAATAAGGAATGACCACGTTGATCGATTTGGCGGAAGCCCTTTTTAGCGCATCGATGGTAACGAGCAATTCCATCAAATGCTCATTGACAGGCGCGGACGTCGGCTGGATCAAAAACACGTTGGATCCGCGCACACTCTCGCCCAATTTGACCTGTATCTCGCCATCCCTGAACCTCGTGGCCTGAAGACGACCCAAATCCACGCCAATCTCATTGGCGATTTCTTTTGACAACCCGATGTTCGCATTGCCCGTAAAAATTTTCAGCTTCGGGTCACGATACCCCAATGATGTCACGCTCCATTTCTATTCTCGACCATTTTTCTTGGAACCATTTTGCGACTTCATGCGCAGGCGTTCTTTTAGGTTTTTTACATACCCGAGCTTTGTCGTCTGCCTTTCTCTCGCGATGGCAAACGCATTTTCCGGCACATCGTCTGTCACTGTCGAGCCAGTGGCCACATAACCGCCAGTTCCAATTTGGATGGGTGCTACCAAATTCACATTGGAGCCAATAAAACTGTCATCGCCAATGATCGTTTTATGCTTGACAAAACCATCGTAATTGACGGTAACCACTCCACATCCGATATTCACACGTTGTCCTACCTCACTGTCGCCCACATAGGCAAGGTGGCTAACTTTCGAATCTTCCCCGATCAATGATTTCTTGATCTCCACAAAATCGCCGATTTTAGCTCTTGCGCCAATCCGGCTTTCCGGCCTGATATAAGCAAATGGACCTACCGAAACTTCCTCCTCAATCCGACTATCCAATACGACAGATGACTGCACCGTCACCCGATCCGCCACGTTGGCGTTGACCAGCCTTGAATTCGGACCGATGACGCAATCCGTTCCGATGACCGTGTGACCCTCCAGAATAGTACCTGGATAAAGCACCGTATCCTGACCAATTTGTACATCCGAATACACATAGGTATGTTCTGGATCCATGATCGTGACCCCGTTTTGCATGTGCCTAAGCAGGATGCGCGACTGCATCCGCTTTTCTACCAATGCCAGTTGAATGCGGTCATTGACGTTGGCGATATCGCCTGCATCCGCCATCACGACGGGAAGGACGCGACCTCCGTCATTGCGAATATGGGCCACCGTATCGGTAAGGAGGTATTCTCCTTGCGCGTTGTTTGCCGTCATTTTTGGCAGTACCTTCAACAACGCTTTTGTTTGAAACGCATAAATCCCGCTGTTGACCTCACGAATCTTCCTGGTCTCGTCATCTGCGTCTTTTTCCTCGACGATACGTTCGACCGAACCATCCGTCGCGCGGATCACTCTTCCATAGGCAAATGGATCTTCCACTTCTGCCGTCAACACCGTAGTGGCATTGCCTTTCTCCGCCTCCGACATCAACCTCAAAACATCTTCCCGACGTATGAGCGGACTGTCTCCATAGAGCACGACGGTAAGGGAATCTTCAGTCAAAAAAGGAACCGCTTGCATCACTGCATGGCCTGTCCCTAATTGTTCAGTTTGCCGGACATACGTTACCTCGTCGCCAAGCACCGCGCGCACCTGCTCTTCCAGTTTGCCGACGACTACAATCAAGCGATGAAATCCTACTGACTTCATCTCATCCACAATATGGGCGATCATTGGTTTCCCGCAAACCTCATGAACCACCTTATGACGGCGGGAATTCATTCGTTTGCCCAGTCCGGCCGCCAGGATCACCGCTATTTTCTCCGCCACCAGTTGGTTTCCCCCTGTTATGACAAATTCAGACCCGTCCTATAAAACAAAAATCAATTGCATTCTAACATAAAAACGTGACCACTTTCACGATTCGACATAAGACTGACACAAACCGCCACAAAGCAAATAACCGCCCAAACCATGTTTGAGCGGCGCGCCGTTATCATTTTCTAGACCACTTATTCTTCGACCACAGTCGTATCGGAATCCGTATCTGGTTCTTCTACTTTATAATATTCCCTCAGTACAGCATCCTGAATTTTTTGGCGCGTACTGGAAGTAATGGGGTGGGCAATATCGCGAAATTCGCCATCTGGTGTCCTTTTGCTTGGCATCGCGACAAACATGCCTGAGTTGCCGTCAATCACGCGAATGTCATGAACGACAAATTCGTTGTCAAATGTGATGGATGCAATCGCCTTCATTCTTCCTTCTGTGGTGACTTTTCTTAAGCGTACGTCTGTGATTTCCACCCCTGCTCACCGCCTGCATAAATTTCTGTCACTTGGTGACATATTCCACATGTCTGTGGATAATTCCTCCTTTATGCAGGTCAAAAAGTCACTAATTGATTAAATTTTTTTGTATTTTTGTTTAAATTGCACTATTCATAACAGTGCGACAACCTCGATTTCCACCTTTGCATCGCGTGGAAGTCTCGCTACCTGCACCGTGGTCCTCGCAGGTCGATGATCGCCGAAAAATTCCGCATATACTTTATTGATCGTCTCGAAATCCGCAAGGTCTGCCACAAACACAGTCGCTTTGACCACGTGAGAGCGGGTGGCACCAGCGTTTACCAGAATCGCGTCTAAGTTGGCAAACACTTGTGTTGCCTGCGCTCCTGCATCTCCCGCCACCAATTGACCCTCAGGAGTCAGCGGTATTTGCCCAGAAGTAAACAAGAACGAGCCTGCCCTTACTGCCTGTGAATAAGGGCCAATTGCTGCAGGTGCCGCATCTGTATGAAGTATTTCCAGGTGGTCCATTATGATCGTCCTCCCATTTACGAAAAATAATTGCCAGGTTCAATCACCACTCGTCTAGTCGCTTCATCGACTTTTGTCAAAGACAAAAGGGATGTGTAGTCCGCGACGAGTTTATCCTCTGGCTCTGCGGTTTCCATAAAAATTCCAATGCCAACAACTTTTGCGTTAAATTCGTCCATCATGCCCATCATCGCCTTAACGGTCCCGCCCGCTTTCATAAAATCATCGACAATGAGCACCTTGGTGCCCTCTTTTAATGAGCGTCTTGAGAGTGACATCGTCTGGATTCGACGGTCAGAGCCTGATACATAATTCATGCTGACGGAGGAGCCTTCCGTGACCCGATGATCCCGTCTCGCGATCAGAAACGGGCAATTCAGCATTTGCGCAGTGACCACCGCAATAGGGATCCCCTTGGTTTCTACCGTCAGCACCACATCCGGCGCTTCCGTCTTAAAGCGCTCGGCGAATAGAATCCCCACCTTGCGAAGCACGTCCGGTTCAGATAAAAGATCGCTCATGTACAAATATCCGCCTGGCAAAATCCGATCGCCATGACTGAGTCGATCCACTGCGCTTGCGATAAACTTTTCCGCTTTCACTCTCGAAATTCCCGGTTGATAGATCACTCCGCCCATGGCGCCTGTTTGTGTATGTAACGTTCCCTCTAATTCTGACTCCAACACCGAACGGATAATGGCCAGGTCTTCGCTTAAAGAAGATTTTGCCGCATCATACGCCTCAGCCATTTCCGTCAAGGAAAGCGGTTTGCCGGGATGATCCAGCAATTGGCGAACCAAACGCACCATTCTTTCACTCCTGCGCATCCGCTGTTCTCCTCCCAAAAATAGCCTGAACGTTCTCACCCAAACCTGACTATAGCACTCCTGGAATTCCCACTGCAACATCTGTCGACCCGTTTAGCAGGTTTGACACAGATAAACCTCTTTCAAGACATTTTTCAAGCTGTTGTATACTTTTTTGGCTTTTTGCTCTTTGTCCGTAACTCCAAACACCGTGGGGCCGCTGCCGGACATCAGACTGAAGGTGGCACCGTGCTTACACAACTGATCCTTAATTTTATCGATTTCCGGATAGCGGGGAATCGTCACTTTTTCTAACACATTGGCAGCTGCGTTCGCCACTTCCAGGACACTTCCTGTTTTCAGCGCGTTAATCATCGTTTGCGCATCGGGATGATGATCAATCTCGTCCAGCTTCAACCCGGCATAAATCTCTGCTGTGGACACCGTCACAGGCGGCTTGGCGAGGATGACCCAAAACACCGGTTGTAATGGCAAAGGTTCCACCCATTCCCCTCTTCCCCTTACCACGGCAGTCCCTCCGTAAACACAAAACGGCACATCCGAACCCACTTGCGCCCCCACCGCGCTGATCTCTGACTGGGGCAATTCCATATTCCACAATTGGTTCAACCCTCTCAGCACGGCCGCCGCATCAGAAGAACCACCTGCCAGACCTGCTGCCACCGGAATCCGCTTATCGATATCGATATGCACCCCTTTTTTGACGCCGTACAAATGACGGACCACCTGCGCCGCTTTATACGCCAGATTTCTCTCGTCGACAGGCAAAAAAGGGATGTTCACAGCAAGCGTCAACTTCCCGTCATCCCGAGGGTACAACGTAATATAATCGCTCAAGTCAACGGTCTGCATCACCGATTCCAGTTCGTGATAACCATCCTGACGTTTATAACGAACATCAAGGGTGAGGTTGATTTTCGCCCTGGCCCTCTCATAAATCATGCCTTCACCCCCTTCTTCATATTACATGACTATGTCCTAAAATAGCACGAAATCCCCGCAAGAAGTAGCGGGGACTTCCAACTTGCAAACTTTTGTCAACGTACCTGAATCATTTCGCGTTGAATCTGCATGGCGTTCACTTCATGTCCTCCATGATCCTCGAGCAACGCGGAAAGAGGCTCCAGTTTTTCAAAAAACATCACTACTACTTCATCATGACTGAACTTGTCAAGCGCGTATTCGAGCGCTTTTTTTTCGCTGAACACTTTGATCACAGAAGCACCTGGACGATCAGCAATGATCGCCGACTCAATCAAATCAGCCATTTCTCCTGGTTGACGCCCTCTCAAATCTGCGTCCTCTTTCACGACAATCGGAGAAAAATAGTGCGCCGCCATTCGCGCAGCACCCTCGATCACTTCGTTGCTACGGTCTCCGGGAAATCCAATCACCGCAGGCACAGTGCCCGACACCCATTTTTGTACCATATTCCCTATCGCCTTCATCCCGTCTTCGTTATGGCCATAATCAAGAATGACTCTGAGACCTGAAGGCATTTGATACATCTGTACACGGCCCGGATTTTGTAAAAATGGTTGAAAGGATAGCACCGCTTTTTTGCAGACTGCCCTGGTGATGCCGATTTGCCTGGCAGCCGCAATCGCACAAAGGAGGTTGGAGACATGAAATTCTGCTGTTCCCTGAATAGTGAGCGGAACATCCTGTATTTTGACGATGGTCCATTCGAGTGATCCGGCACCTTCCATCAACCAACCGTTTTTTTCAAAAAACCCTTGACCACCCGCAGCCAGGTGCGCCGCAAGTATAGGATTATTGCGGTCTTTGCTGATCCAGATAATTTTTGATGTCAGGCGTGAAGAAAGTTTGATTAGTTCCTGGTCATCCGCATTCAGTACCACGCTGCCCCCCTCGCGAACACACTCTGCGACAAGCGACTTGACGTACACGATATCCTCGATGGTTTCGAGCCCATCCTGCCCGATGTGATCCTTTGTAATATTGGTTAACACCGCGACATCAGCTAATTCGTAACCAAGCCCTTCGCGGAGGATCCCCCCCCTCGCGGTTTCAAGGACCGCTGCTTCGATCGTGGGATCTGTTAGCACCATGATTGCACTCTTAGGTCCTGAAGCGTCCCCGCTCCAAACCTTGTCGTCGCCAATAAAAATCCCCTCTGTTGTCGTCATGCCCACCACTTTGCCTGTTTCCTGAACGATATGCCGAATCAGGCGTGTCGTGGTCGTTTTTCCATTAGTTCCAGTCACGCTGATGAGCGGCACATGAGCGCTGCTACCGGTGGGAAAGAGCGCACTTAAAATGGCTTCTCCCGCATCCCTTGGTTCCCCAAGACTAGGAAAATGATGCATGCGAATGCCAGGTGCCGCATTGACTTCGATAATGATAACAGGAGTACTCGCATCGCTGATATCGGGGGTCAGCACATCAACTCCGCACACATCAAGTCCAATGGCAAGTGCCGCTCTGATCGCCGTGTGTGCATGATTCTGATGAACTCGGGACGTGACGTCAATAGCGATTCCCCCCGTGCTCAAATTGGCGCTGTCACGCAGAAGCACCACTTCACCATCGCGCGGCACTTCATGAAGTGAGCGTTTTGTGCGCTTCAAATAATCCAGCACAAATTCATCTACAGGAATTTTGGTCAGCGGCTTTTCGTGATCGTCGCCGCGAAGCGGGTTGCCATTGGCTATCCTTATCAACTCATCGACAGTATGCATGCCGTCACCGACAATGTGCGCGGGAACCCTTTCCGATGCCGCGATGAGTTTCCCATTGATGATTAAGAGCCGATACTGTTTACCCATCGCCTGTTCCTCGATTATCACTTCTGGCGATACCTGTTGCGCGAAGGAAAAACCTTTTTCCAAATCAGTTAGCGTTTCGATCTCCAGTGTGATCCCCTGACCCTGACATCCGTCAATTGGTTTGACCACCACCGGTTTTTTCAGCTTGACAAACCATTTACTCGCCTCGTCGAGCGTCCTTGCCACGCCGCCACAAGGCACCGGAAGGCCAATTTCCCTTAAAAGCAGCTTGGTCATCTCTTTGTCACTTGCAATATCCACGCCGATGGCTGAAGTATGACTAGTCAGGGTGGCTTTGATCCACTTCTTGAATTTCCCTGTGCCAAGTTGAACCAAGCTGTGCGAACCGATTCTTCGCACCTGAATATTCCTTCTTTTTGCTGCGTCAACGACCGCTTTGGCGCTAGGACCTAGATCCATCACCGCTTGTAATTTTTGTACTTGCTCCAGTTTTGCAGATAGATCGAAACCCACGCCTTTCACACACGCCTCGACTAGTTCGATGGCGATAGGGATCAACGCCTCAACGACTGGTCTTGACTCCATTTCAAGAACGACATCATATAAGTTCGGGATACCCGCCATCCGCGTTTTCCCATAGGTCACCTCATAACCAAGCACATGCTGCATCTCAAGCACTACATGTTCCACAATGTGACCAAAGTAAGTCCCTTCGCGAAGCCTTTCCACGAAACCGCCTGCATGCCCCAATCCGCAATAATGCTCGGACAATCCGGGCAGCAATTGCAATAATCGTTTGGTGAATGGAGGAAAGTCGCTGCTCTCCTTGTCCGTCAGGTCTTCCAGATCAAGCCTCACGACCATCACCGGTCTGTGCAAATACACATTGGGACCTTCAAACACCCGCAAATCGACCACTTTCAAACTGGTTCACTCCTCGCAAGGCGCTCTATGTCAGGTTGTCGTTCCCTCAACAAAAAATGATAGCCAGACGGCAATACATGAAGTTTCACTCCGTACAACGCCATTGGGTCATCCTTTTGCAATCTATCTATATTGGAAAAAAGCAATGCTCCGGCATCGACGATGACCACTGCCCCCTTGCCAATCACCTCCATCTCGTTGCCATTGACGATCACCGCGGTATTTTCATCAATACCCAGTCCTAGATGGTGAGGATATTTGGCGACAGCCGCAAGCAATCTTCCCAGTCGACCTCGTTGAGCAAAATGCTGGTCGATGACCACGCCATCGATAAATTCCATCCCTGGCGCCATCGTGACAATCCCCAACTTTGGATTTGTATCCCCCGAACCATCGACGATCATGGTGCTACTCATCATGGATGCACCAGCGCTTGTCCCACCTAGTACCAGTCCCTCTCCGTGACGCTCATGCAGCGTTGCGTCCACTTTTGTTCCCCCAAGCAACTCGGTGATACGGATTTGTTCTCCCCCAGTAAAAAAAACGCCTGTGGCCTGTTCAATGGCTTTACAGGCGCTTTCCCGATTGGCGGCAGCGCGGGAAGACACGTCAAACGTCCGCACATCTTCCACATTCAACCGCTCAAACACATCAATATAGTCTGCACCGACTTCTACAGGAAGCTTCGTGGCGACTGTCATGACGACGATGCGCGCATGAATGCCTCCCGCCAGCCTGACAAACTCTCTCAGGATGGACATGTCTTCATGTTTATCCTCTGCGCCGCCTACGATGACGAGGGGACCCTTTTGTCCACTCATGATTTTTCACCGACCCCCAACACTTGCTTCGATTCAAAAGAGGCGGCATCACAGCCGCCTCGGTCGCAACCCTCTCCGTTATCTCACCGACCCGTTCGTACGATTTGCCAAGGACTCCTCAGCAATCTCAATGGCGCGTTTGACCATATTTCCGGCGTCACGCGTGGTGATTCCACCCCATCCTTCACGCATCAGGGTAGGATAGAAACCCAGTTCTTTCGCCAGTTCGTACTTTAGCGATTCTGACATCATGCCTCGCCTTCGCCCCATGTCGGAACCCCCTTTGAGAAATTGCGTCCTTTTGTATATTGCCCCTCATGTTTTTGCTTATGCCACACATCACCACAAAGGCTGCCTCCCGCCAGTTCGGCGAAAAGCAGCCTTTGTATAAATACCAGAAATCTGAAAGATATCACTTTTGATTTTTAATCATTTACATTCATTCAGCACTGCCAACGCGGATTTGTTCATCCTCACGCAGTACCAGCAATTCCACGGTTTCGGTCAAGACATCGGCATAACTGTAAGACACGCGCTTAAATGAACTTTCCGCTTGATCCAGCTTTACTACAAAAACAGAAGGATAGGTTTCCTCCAAAACGCCTGTCCTCTCCACCGTTTTGCGGCGACCCCCATTGGCTCGCAGCAATATCTTCTCCCCGACAAGGGTTTCAAGATTACGCCGAATATCCTGCAAAGCGTTCTTTGCAGACACCCACTCCACCTCTTTTCATAGGTGAAGTATAACACAAGCTTAAAATTGTGTCAAGGAATTAGATATTATATCAATGCTCCTTTAATCTTGTCAATATAGTAATGAGTTTTTCATATTTTCAAACGAAAAAAAATTAATACCTTGATCTCGGTAAACCGATTCTGTACTTGCCTCTTGACTCTATTCCTCCGAGACCTTCGACTCCCGTGATGGTGGATTGCACCACTTCATAGATATCAATCGTCTCCTGAATAGGGGTAAAAGCGATTTTTTCAGCGACAAGCACCGGGTCGAGTGCATGGATCAGGATTCGGTCCGGCGAACTCGCAAAATTCGCCCCGGCCTCCAACAACGCCTCATAATGCGACTGACAAGCCCCTGCAAAGATAATCAATTCATCCAGGCTCCGTTCGTATCGCCTTGCGGCCCTTACTGCCTGCACAAAATGGTTGGAATTGCGGTACTTATCCATCCTCAGCATTTCGTTTTTTTTCCCCTTACGCAACACACTGTCATGACCTGTAATAATCAAAATGTCAGGTTCAAACTCGTTCAACAACTTTGGCATATATTGTGCCATCTCTGATTCCGGGATGTTTTTCCCGACCGCGCGGATGCCAAGCTTGCGGTAGGTTTGCAAGCATTTTTCCAGGTAAGTACCATCCCCATCGAGATGGAGTACGCGGCCAGGAAGTTCAAAAAAATCATCAAATTGTTTTTTATGCAGAGAGCGAAACCCATTTCGCTCCCGCTCCACCTGTCGCCGGATCTGAACGAGGCGCACCGATTCATTTTCCAGTTTGACCTGGGCTATGCGATAGTGATCAATTTCCTCCTCGGTGATTAATTCAAGATCGTCCACAGGGGAGTCGGCGATCAACCTGACATCGAGTCCCTTCAAGGTGGCCATTCCCGATTCAGGGTCCACCTCCACCACGACAAAACAAACGTCTTTACCGTATGATTTCCTGACCACCATGTCCCCGGATTTCCACATGCCGCATCCTCCATCGCACACTTTGCACATCCTAAAATCCAGTCTATGTGCAAACGCCTAGGGAGGTTCACAGCAAAATCATTCAACTTTCAGGATTTGGTGTAGCGGTCAGCCACTTTGGACGCGCCAAAAGAGTCAGGTTTGATGCGCGCCACGTAGCCGCTTTGGGTAATCCAGCCCATGACGTCTTTGATGAGGATTTTGGTTTCTCCTTCCTCTCCGATGTCCAGGTGAATTTCGATTGGCAATTGGTTACCAAGTTTCGCCAACTCTGATTCAAGCGCTTGAACCGTTTCGAGCGCGTAGGAGGCTTCCATGAAAATCCGCTGCTTGAAGGCCAGTGTTTTTTTGTAAGGACGTTTCAAAAAATAAAAACGCGCGCCTTTCCCCACTCGATGAATGACAATGGCAGTCACAAACAAAGTGGCATGACGCGCGCTTCGCGGTTGCGAATCAGAACCGACGATTAGTCGATATTGGTGGTCAGGCATTTCTTCACAAAAACGCAGAATATCCTCTGCGACTTCTTCCAATGACATGTTCCCTTTCGTAGGACTGACAAATTGCATATGGCTTCACCGCCTCAATGATTGTCAGACACCGGGCTGGAATCGCTCCGCATAGACTCGCGCCAGCTCGGCAAATTCTCGGATGGATAACGTCTCACCTCTGCGATTACTATCAATACTTGCTAATTTCACCCATTCTGATACAGAACTTTTCGACAAATTTTGAAATTCCCCTGCAAGGGCATTGAGCAGCGTTTTACGCCGTTGTTGAAACGCTCCTCTCACCACCTTAAAGAATAACTGACGATCCACTTCACGAGCGTCAGGATGCAACCTCATGCGAAGGGATACCACGGCAGAGTCCACATTGGGATTAGGTAAAAAAGCGGAAGAAGACACTTTCATGAATAGATCGGGTTCACTATAATACTGCACCGCCACACTGAGCGCCCCGTACGCTTTGCCGCCAGGTGTAGCCACCATTCGCTCAGCCACTTCTTTTTGCACCATGACGACCATTTTCGCCAAAGGCAGTTCGTCTTCAAGGAGCTTCATGACGATAGGGGTAGTGATGTAGTAAGGTAAGTTGGCCACGACCCGAATAGAGAATTCACCTTCCAGTGCAGCAAGCAGTGCTGTGAAATCAAACTTCAACGCATCCGCCGAAATGATTTCCACCTGAGCATAGGGACTCATGGTTTCTTTCAAGAGGGGGATGAGTTGTCGATCCTTTTCGATCGCCAATACTTTCTCAAAGCCTGCCTCCGCAAGCGCCTGAGTCAGCGTACCAACACCCGGTCCGATTTCTAGTGCCGCCAGCTTCTCTCCATCTGCATCTTCCATTGCTTCTTCTACAATAGCATGAAGCACCTGACCGTCAATTAAGAAATTCTGTCCGTATTGTTTTTTTAATGTAAACCCGCGATCACGAAGCAGCGCTTTCACCACGGACGGTTGATACAAAGGAGCGGTCATCTCGTGCCTCCCGCATCTATTTTTTCCAATGCCTGAAGAAATTCTTCCCTAGAAACGCGAAGGGTGTTTAGTTTTTTCACCAATGATTTCCCATTGGCATAGCCAATGCGCAATAAATCCCCCAACTGCTCTCTTCGGGATGCCGCCTCAGGAATTCCGATCAAACCAAACTGTGCCAAATCCGCCAATGAAAATTCCGGTTCCTCATCATCGACCAAATGCCTCACTTGCGAGAGTGCGCTTGCAATCTCCTCAAACGGCGCATTTTCGATCCCGATATCGCCGTTTTTAATCGCCCGCTTTTGCGGCAAATACGCATGCTTGCTATCCGGGTACCGCTTGGCAAGCTTACGCCTGATCTGTTCCCCCGCAAAATCCGGATCAGTCAAAATGATCAGTCCCCGAATTTTCGCCACGCGGTCAAGTTGCTGATAGACCTCCTGACGAATTCGCGACCCTCCGGTAACGATCACATCTGCCTGTACTGCTTTTTGAACCCGATCTCGATCATGTTCGCCCTCAACGACGATCACTTCTTCAATACGCACAAATCGTCACTCCTGTAGCTGAAAAACTCGTAATGAGTTTTGGTATACTGCGCGAGCGATGACATCTGGAGATTCCTCGCGGATTTCCATCAATTTTTCTATGACCAATCGAACATTGGCCGGTTCGTTTTGCTTTCCGCGATAGGGCTCGGGAGTCAGATAAGGCGCATCAGTCTCGACCAGGATGCGATCAAGAGGAAGCGCTGCAGCTACCTCTCTTGGCTTTTTCGCATTCTTAAACGTGAGCGGGCCAGAGAAAGAAAGATAAAACCCCAGCTTCATACACTCCATCGCCATTTCCACGCTTCCGGAATAGCTGTGCATAATTCCCCCGGCAATAAGTGGAGAGACCTCCTTGATGAGCGCTAACACGTCGGCATGTGCCTCGCGATCGTGGATGACGATCGGCAGCCCTTTTTGCTTCGCGATCTCCATTTGCCTTTTGAACACTTCCGCCTGCACATCGCGTGGTGAATTGTCGTAGTGATAATCGAGTCCTATCTCGCCGATCGCCACGACTTTCGGATCATTCGCCCAATTTTCCAGGTCGGCAAAATCTTTCTCCGTCGCTGTCTTCGCATCGTGAGGATGAATGCCGACTGCCGCATAAACGCCAGGGAACCGATTCGCGAGTTCCATCGCCCGCCGCGACGATTCTTGGTCGTAGCCTGGCACAAGCAGACGAACCACGCCTGCGTCTTCTGCTCGCTGGATTAGTTCTTCCGCGTTGTCGAACAAATCCGCGTCATTCAAGTGCGTATGCGTATCAAAAATAGCCAACGTCACATTCGGCCCTCCATCCGGTTATTTTACTTTTGCGCCGACCGGTATGTCCCCGGAAACGGTGGCGAGCACCAGTTGTTCGTCG
>JAJYOE010000039.1 GCA_021785975.1 Bacillota bacterium
CTCGCGCAAACCGCCGCGCCGGAAACGAAAAACCCAGGGCATCGCCTATATCTATCTACTGCCAACGTTGCTGACGATTGGAATTTTGAGCCTTGGACCTATTCTGTATACCATTTATATTTCTTTCACTAACTATGATAGTGGCGCCCATTTTCTCAATTACAGTTGGGTGGGGTTCAGCAACTACACTTCGATCCTGTTTGGACAATGGGGCCCCTATTTTTTGCCGACCATCGCCTGGACGTTTATCTTTGCGGTGCTCACTACTGTATTTAACTACTTGCTGGGACTAATCATGGCAGTTTTTCTTAACAACCGTCACATGAAAGAATCTGTGTTTTATCGTGGCATACTGATCATTCCCTGGGCGGTTCCCGCATTGGCGTCGCAACTCGCATGGAGTGCCATGCTGGATTACAACCATGGCAACATCAATCAACTGCTTCATTACGTCGGATTAGGTCCAGTTCCTTGGCTTTTGAATCCATTTTGGGCTAAAGTCGCCATTTTGCTCGTCAATCTTTGGCTCGGATACCCCTACATGATGAATGTGGCGTTAGGCGGACTTCAGGCCATCCCATCAGACATCTACGAAGCGGCATCGATTGACGGCGCGAATGCGAGACAACAGTTCTTCTATGTCACGCTGCCCTCTTTGTGGAGAATCAGTTTGCCGCTGATCATTCCGACAATTGCCTTCAACTTCAACAATTTCGGTGCGGTATACCTGTTGACACAAGGCAATCCTGCCAGCATGACCAATCAGTTCGCAGGTTCAACAGATATTCTGATCAGTGCCATCTATAAAATGCTGGATCAATTGGCGATCGCGCCTTACGGACTGATCTCCGCACTGGCAGTGCTCGCATTTATCGTGGTGGCCGTATTCAGCTACGTCAACATGAGACTGACCCATGCATTTGAGGAGGTGGACTGAGGATGAATAAGACAAAAAAAACAATGGCTCCAGGAGAAAGAACAGCGCTATATCTTTCAAGACTCATCATCTGGTTTGGATTGATTTTCGCACTTCTGCCAATTTACTTTGTCGTGCACGCGTCATTTGCAGAAGGCACCTCTTTTTTTCAGACCAACGCCTTCGATTGGTCGCACAGCACATGGCAAAACTACGCCTCTTTATTAAAGCCATACACCTCCGGATATACGTTCGGGCGATGGTTGATTAATACATTTATTGTCAGCACCACGTCTGCGGTGATTCAGGTATTTATTACCATCACAGCGGCCTATGCATTCAGTCGCCTTCATTTTGTCGGCAGAAGGTACGGCCTCATGACATTGCTCATTTTGCAAATGTTCCCGTCACTGATGTCAGCCACTGCCTATTATATTGCTTTATCCAACATTAACGGGCTAAACAACCTGGGGTGGTACATCGCTATTCTTTGCGCAGGAAGCGCTTATACGATCTGGCTCATGAAAGGATTTATGGACGCCGCCGTACCAAAGGAACTCGATGAAGCGGCGATTGTCGATGGCGCCAGCTATTTCCGCGTTTTCTGGCAGATCATCCTGCCGTTAGTGTTGCCGATGATTGTCGTGGTGTTTTTATTCACCTTCATCGGCAATTTTACCGAGTATCCACTGGCCAGCTTGTTCTTGACCTCTCCCAACAACTATACAGTGGGACTTGGACTCTACTGGTTGCTCAATCCCGGCTCCCACGCGCAGAATTTTACCTCGTTCGCTGCTGCAGCGCTCGTGGTGGCAGTACCGATCACGATTGTCTATATGATCTTCCAACGCTGGATCGTACGTGGACTGACTGCCGGCGCAGTAAAAGGTTAATTTTTGAAGGGAGAATCGCTCATGTTCACCAGCCTGGCTTTGATTGCACAATCGATTTATCATGAGTCCATTGAACCCTTTGCCTATTCCCATCGCGGAGACTTGTATCTGCGCCTACGGATTGGCACACGCCTGGTCGATCGCGTGGAAGTGCTCCACTTTGATAAATTTTTAGAAGATGAAACGCAAGTGATCACCCCTGCCAGCCTTTATGCGAAAGACGGCACTACACATGACATCTATCAGGCGCATCTTGTGCGCGACACCAAAAGATTTAAGTATTACTTCGCCATGCATGTAGGGCGAGACACGTATTGGTATAGCCGTGCCGGCGTCTCAGATACCATGCCCAAGGACCAATCCGAAGCTTTTGAAGTGCCATATCTGGGTGAAAGGGATACGTATGAACCACCCGAGTGGACTGTGGGAACCAGTTATTATCAGATCTTTCCCGAGCGCTTTAAAAAAGGCAAATCATCAAAAACAGACCGCAGAAAGCTGGCAAAATGGGATTCCACACCGACGACCACCAGTTTTTATGGTGGAAATCTTCAAGGTGTCATTGAAGAATTAGACTACCTGCAAGGACTTGGCGTGGAAGTGCTGTATTTCACCCCTATTTTCAAGGCACCATCTAACCATAAGTACGATACGATCGATTATTTTTCTATCGATCCACACTTTGGTACAGAAGAAGACTTTCAGACGCTGGTCAAGGAATGCCATCAACGCGGAATGCGGATCGTCCTTGACGCAGTCTTCAATCACATGGGCGCAGAACATCCGATTTTCAAGGATTTGCTTAAAAAAGGCGAGCAATCTGAATATGCCGACTGGATTTACGCCAAGTCATGGCCACTCTCCCTTCAGGCACGCAATTATGAAACTTTTTCCTATGTCCCACAAATGCCAAAATGGAGAACAGCCAATCCACAAGTGGAAGATTATCTGTGCAAAGTAGGAGAGCACTGGATAGAGCGAGCCAACATTGACGGTTGGCGCCTCGATGTTTCCGACGAAGTCGAGCACACCTTTTGGAAGCATTTTCGCACTCGTATCAAAACACGAAAGTCAGATGCGCTGATCTGCGGTGAAATATGGCAAGTGGCGACCCCATGGCTGCGCGGAGACGAATTTGATTCTGTCATGAATTATCCTTTTACCAAGGCGGTCACAGAATGGTTGGCAAAGCAAACCATTGACGCGGAAGAATTTGCTGCCATGATGGAGCAGATTCGGATTCGTTATCCTGAGCCCGTTTTGCCGGTACTGTGGAATTTACTCGACTCTCATGACACTCCCCGGTTGTTGACAGAATGCGGCGAGAATAAAACACAAATGAAACTTGCCAGTTTCATGCAGTTTACATCTGTCGGTTCACCGGTATTGTATTACGGAGATGAAGTGGGGATGTCGGGCGGACAGGACCCGTTATGCCGCGGCGGAATGGTATGGGAGGAAAAAAAGCAGGATCAGGAGCTACTGGCTCATTATCAGTCCTTGTTCGCACTTCGCAAACAATACGCAGCGCTGCAAAAAGGCAATTTCCGCCCCGCGTTTACCGGGGTATTCAAGCAATTTTACGCATTTACCAGAACGCTTTATGATACTGCCACTAATGAGCGACAACAGACCATTGTCTGCTTTCTAAACAACGGTACAGAACGGTTGGTTCTGCAATGGGTGGACCAACAGATTCCTGACGGCGTTTATGAATGCGTCTACGGCGAGCAAAAAGGAGAGCGGGTCCACCCGGACCAACCGCTCACACTGCCCGCCAAGAGCGCTTCCATGTGGCTGATGGTTGGTGATTAGAATGGGTGTCAACATTAAAGATGTTGCGTTTCGAGCAGGCGTCAGTCCCTCTACGGTTTCACGGGTGATCGCGGACCACCCGCGCATCAGTGCGGAAACCAAGGAACGGGTACTTACAGTGATGAAAGAATTGGATTATCACCCCAATGCCATCGCTCGAAGCCTTGTCAAAAAGAGCTCAGAGACGCTGGGAATATTGATTCCCAATAACATTGAAGAGTTTTTTAATCCGTTTTTTCCAGAGGTCCTTCGCGGCATCACGCAAGTGGCGCAATCGGAAGGCTACGACCTTTTTTTGTCGACATCCCTCAATCACCTGAATGACCGGGAGCGAACGGAGAACATCATCCGAAGCAAACGCATTGATGGGTTGATCATCCTGACTTCTAAGGAAAATGACCCTTTATTCGAGGTCCTCGAACGCTTAAAATTTCCTTCTGTACTGATCGGAAGACCTCCGGTGACAGTTTCATCGCTACTTTGGATCAACAACGACAATGTGTCAGCATCATTTGAAGCTACACAACATCTAATTGAGCTTGGGCACCATCGCATTGGCTTTATCGGCGGAAACCATGACTTTATCGTCACGCAGGATCGCCTAAAAGGGTATCAACAAGCGCTCGAAGCGGCAAAACTCCCATTTGATCCGAGACTCATCATCGCATCAGAATTTATCGAAGAAGGCGGATATACCGGCATGCTTCGTTTGCTTGCCCTGTCCGACCGGCCAAGTGCCATCGTGGCCTCTGACGATGTGCTAGCATTTGGCGCCATGCGTGCCGCAGGAGAAATGGGGTATCGCATCCCTGAGGACCTGGCGATCATCGGATTTAACGACATCCCACTTGCCAAGCTATCCAATCCTCCCCTGACCACCGTCAGTGTGAACATTATTGAACTCGGGCAAAAAGCGGCGGAAATGCTGATCCGCCAAATTCAATATCCGGAAAAGCTTCATCAGTCTGCCATCATTAGCCATGAACTGGTGATCAGACGCTCGTGCGGTGCATGGAATCCAGTTTTCCCCTATCAGCCAACGGTAAGGGATCGCTAATGGATGTGCATTGTTGTCACCCATTCTCCTATACCACATAGACTGGGAGAAAAATACCCAGTGAGGCGAATGACCGTGGCAGATTTCAAGCCTACCCTGTTTGGACCCGCAAAGCCTCGCCATGTTGATGACAAGCAAAAAAATCAACGCGAGGCGTGGCATGCTTTATTTCTTCCCGCATCAGAATCTGTTTCCTCCTTGTCGTTATCGGATTCGATCATTTCTAAGCGAAGACCGATACGCATGAAACAAAGAGCTGGTATCCAGCGACAAAGTGCCGCAGGGCATAACAGGATCAACCATTCTACGAGGACGCTTTACGATTATTTGCGCCAGCATTTTTGGCAGCAACCGGTCAGCATCTATACGGAAGCTGGAAGGATACAGGGCAGAGTCGTCGACGTATCGATGGAAAACGTGACGCTCGCCACACCGGACGGTACACGTGCGATTGACTTGCACGCCATTTTCAGTGTAGCCCATCAACTCCCTTCCCGCTGACCGTAGAGGTCCTTGTACACTTGCAAGAACGCTTGGGTGGCAAGACTGAGGTAGCGATCCTTTCGGTAGACAAACACCAGCGTCCTGGTGGCTGGAGGATCAAGTGGGTAAAATACCGGCGCCATTCCTGCCTGTCGCCTTACCATCTCAGGCACGACCGTCACACCAAGGCCATGCGCAACCAGTGCTTGTGCGGTTTCGATGCTGCTGGTTTCGTACGCAATATCCGGTTGAAACCCGTTTTCTGCGCATAATGCCAGTACAGTCTGGCGAAATCCGTATCCATTTTTGAGCAGAATAAATGGCGAGGTTGCATAATCCTTTAGCGACACACCTCGTCCACCTCTTTCCTCCGACAAAGGAACCGCCAAATAAAGCGCCTCGGTCAGCAGCGTGATGGTGGCTAACCGCTCGTCTCGGATGGGCAATGCCAGCACCGTCAGGTCAGTCACTCCCTGAACGGCCAACTGCTCCAACTGATCGGTGGTCTCTTCCACCAGGCGTACGCGAATGTCCCTGTACTTCTGATTGAACACCCTGATGAGAGGCGGCAGTATCCTGCCACCTGTGATCGCAGGCGCTCCGATGACCAGTTCTCCGCTCATTCCTTGACTGCGTTCACGCATCTCACGGACCAAATCTTCCTGCATGCGAAGGATCTGTTCTGCTTGCTCCACAAACCTGTCGCCGTGATTGGTGGGTAGTGCGCCAGTTCTCCCCCGCTCAAAGAGCGTCACTCCCAATTCATCTTCCAGTTTGGCCAGTTGCTGGCTGAGTGAAGGTTGAGCGACACGCAGCACTTCTGCCGCTTTGGTGATGCTGCGCTGCCGATACACTTCACAGGCATACTCCATCATTCGCAAATCCATTTTCCTCACCCACCCGATCCACTTGATTTCATAGTTTTACCCTATGGTTTTGATAGTTTTTATATCATAGACTTATAATCAAAAAATGTGTAGGATAAAATTTATAGCACGTACGAGGAGGGTTGGATGCATGCCAGCCAAAACATTATTCGAAAAAATATGGGAAGCTCATGTGGTCAGAGAAAAAGAAGGAGAACCCACGCTTTTGTACATTGACCTTCACCTGGTCCATGAGGTCACCTCTCCACAAGCCTTTGAAGGATTGCGCCTTGCCGGAAGAAAGATTCGCAGGCCGGACTTGACCTTCGCAACGGTAGATCATAATGTCCCCACGAAAGATCGCAACAATATCAAGGATCCCATCGCCCGCCAGCAAATTGAGACATTGCGGCAGAATGCTGCAGAATTCGGCGTACCTTTTGCGGATATTGACAGCCCTGATCAAGGCATTGTTCACGTCATTGGCCCCGAACAAGGACTTACACTTCCCGGGAAAACGATCGTATGCGGCGACAGCCACACATCGACCCACGGCGCATTTGGCGCGCTAGCGTTTGGTATTGGTACGAGCGAAGTGGAACACGTCCTTGCTACACAATGTCTGCAACAGCAAAAACCAAAGACGATGGAAGTCTACGTCAGTGGCGCTCTGCCAAAAGGATTGCAGGCCAAAGACCTGATCCTCGGCATTATTTCCAAATACGGCACAGATTTTGGCACCGGTTACGTCATTGAGTACCGTGGTCCCGCCATCTCTGCGTTGTCGATGGAAGCGCGCATGACCATCTGCAACATGTCGATTGAAGCTGGTGCTCGTGCCGGACTGATTGCGCCGGATGAAACCACCTATGCCTATTTGAAAGGCAGAAAACACGCGCCAAGCGGCGAGAAATGGGATCAGGCAGTGGCCATATGGAACAGCCTCTCCACGGACGCCGGAGCCACTTTTGACGCTCGGCTTGAATTTGATGCGACCACACTAGTACCGCAAGTCACCTGGGGAACAAGCCCAGGCATGGGGACAAACATCACAGACCTCGTACCAGATCCCGCTGCCATCAGCGATCCTGTGAAGCGCAGATCGACTGAACTGGCACTGGAATACATGGGATTGACACCGGGAACCCCCATGAATGAGATCAAAATTGACCGCGTCTTCATCGGTTCCTGCACCAATGGGCGCATTGAAGACCTTCGTGCTGCAGCTGAAGTGGTGAAAGGGAAAAAAGTGGCTAATACGGTTCAGGCCATGGTCGTCCCCGGTTCATTTCAAGTCAAGGCTCAAGCGGAAAAAGAGGGTCTGCATGAGGTCTTTATGGCAGCAGGATTTGAATGGCGCGATCCGGGATGCAGCATGTGCCTCGCGATGAATCCGGACGTGTTGCAACCAGGCGAGCGCTGCGCCTCCACCTCCAATCGGAATTTTGAAGGTCGTCAGGGACGCGGAGGACGCACCCACCTCGTCAGTCCTGCGATGGCCGCGGCCGCGGCGGTAGCCGGTCATTTTGTCGACGTGCGCACATTTGCATAAAGGGTCAAGGAGGAGATATAGGGATGCAACCACTACGTACACATAAAGGAATTGTCGCTCCCATCGGACGAGCCAACATTGATACTGATGCGATTATTCCCAAACAATTCTTAAAGCGGATCGAACGATCAGGCTTTGGCCAGTTCCTCTTTTACGACTGGCGTTTTAACGAAGACGGCTCTAAAATTGAGGATTTTATCCTTGCAAAAGAGCCTTATTCCAGCGCCACCGTACTTGTCGCTGGCCCCAACTTCGGGTGTGGCTCGTCGCGTGAACACGCCCCCTGGGCGCTGCTAGACTACGGATTTCGAGTGATTATCTCCGCTTCTTATGCCGATATTTTCTTTAACAACTGCTTCAATAATGGCATTCTACCCATCGTGCTTCCTGCAGAAACTGTGGAACGGCTGATTAAGGCCGCAGAAGATCATGCAGGCATGACGCTCGAAGTCAATCTGGAAGAGGAAGTTGTCATCGAAGAGAACGGCACCCGTCATTCCTTTACTGTAGATCCTTATCGCAAGATGAGGCTCTTAAACGGGCTTGATGACATCGGACTGACGTTGCAACATGAAAGTGCTATCACCAGTTATGAAGGTTCCAACCCCTATGTCAGTCAAATTAGCTAATTGAAGTAAATAAAAACGCCACCGTACCACTTTTTGCACTGAAAGCTGATACCCCTTATGGCACACGCCTTAATCGAGGTAGGCAGCATTCGGTGCATTTTTTATGTTTCTAACCTAGAACTGGAACCGAATGAAAGGAGTGGGCATATGTCATAGGTACGATATTCGCATGACATGGAGGAGGGTTGTTTCATGAAGGACGGAGTTTCGAGCACCAAGCTGTTGACCGCTAGTGGTTTTGGGATGTTGTTTGATTCACTAGATGTGGGACTACTCAGCTTTGTCATTGCAGCGCTATTTTTGGCATGGAAAATTACTCCTACCACCGCAGGACTCTTAAGCAGCCTGACGCTCGTCGGCATGGCAGTTGGCTCTGCCATCGCAGGTCTCATTGCCGATCGCGTGGGAAGAAAACGCACCTTTATCCTCACGCTGGTAATCTATTCACTCGCTAGCGGCATCAGCGCATTTGCCACTGGCGTTGGATTTTTGATCATCATGCGCCTCATCACCGGATTGGGCCTTGGCGGTGAGTTGCCTGTCGCTACCACCTATGTGCTTGAATCCTCTCCCCAGGAATTACGCGGAAGAAGAACGGTCATTCTCGAATCATTCTGGGCACTTGGTAGCATTTGTGCGGCGCTGATTGGATTTTTACTCATTCCCATTTTTACCTGGAGAGCCGCCTTTGCTATTACCGTACTCCCTGCACTCTACGCACTCTATTTACGGCGCAATTTACCGGAAACCCCTTCCTTTACTCGTATCAGGCAAAAAAGAGCAATGGGAGAGAACATAAAGCGGCTTTGGTCTGCGGATTTTCGCAAGAAAACACTGGTACTCTGGATCTTATGGTTTGCCTCTAATTTTGCGTATTACGGGATGTTTCTCTGGTTACCAAGCGTGATGGTTTTGAAAGGGTACTCGCTCATTCACAGTTTTGGTTACGTGCTCATTATGGCGATTGCCCAGTTTCCCGGGTATCTGGCGGCCTCCTGGCTGGTAGAGAAAATGGGTCGAAAATGGACGCTTATCCTATTCGCACTAGTGTCTGCCGTGATGTCCTTGCTTTTCGGATTCTCAAACTCGCTCGCAGCATTGCTTATTTTTGGATTGCTTCTTAATTTTAGCAATCTCGGTGCGTGGGGAGCCACCTACATTTACTCTGTAGAGCAATACCCTGTCTCTTCTAGGGGTTCGGGGTTAGGCTGGGCTATGGGGATCGGAAAGCTAGGTGGTGTGGTCGCGCCGTATCTTGTCGGTGTACTCGTTAGTCTGCACGCTTCTTTTGGGCTCATCTTCGGCATCTTCTTTGCCGTCACCGTCATCTCAGTACTGATTCTGCTGACCTATGGACACGATGAAAAAGAGGAAGTCCGTGAAAATAATACAGAAGGTTTACACAGTTACTGAATAAGCGGCGAAATGCCGCTTTTTTATTTCTGAACCATATTTTTATGCAGACAAGCTTTGCAAAATCGCTATCCTTTGCTATTATAAATTGTCATGAATATATCCTTGAGATAGCTTAGGTGAGACGAACCATGAGTTTTCCTGTAAGTACGAAAGCAACACCAGATCGCGACACTTCACTGGATTACGCCATCAGTGAGCCGGAAGTAGCGGTCATCATCCCTTGTTACAATGAAGAACTGAACATCGAGAAGGTCGTCAGGGATTTCCAGGCCTCGCTTCCCGATGCTTCCATTTATGTGTTTGACAACAATTCCGATGACCGGACTGCAGAAATCGCGGTGCAATCAGGCGCCATTGTGCGCATGGTCTACAATAAAGGCAAAGGCAATGTGATTCGCCGCATGTTTGCGGACGTCGATGCGGACGTGTACGTGATGGTGGACGGCGACGACACGTACGATGCCACCTCTGCCCCGATTATGGTAGAAAAGCTGATTAGTGAACAACTGGACATGGTAGTGGGAGTACGCATCGCTGAGGAAAAACTCGCTTATCGCAGCGGCCATCGCTTCGGGAACCGCATGTTGACTGGGTTTGCCAACATGATCTTCGGGCGCTCGTTTAATGATATGCTCTCTGGCTATCGTGCGTTTTCCAAGCGATTCGTCAAGTCTTTTCCTGCATTTGCAACCGGTTTTGAGACGGAGACAGAGATCACAGTGCATGCCCTCGAACTAAAGATGCCTGTTGCCGAAGTGGACACGAAATACGGTGCTCGCGCGGAAAACTCTGAAAGCAAACTTCGCACCTATCGCGATGGGTTTCGCATTTTGAAGATGATTCTGACGCTTTTTAAGACAGAGCGGCCCTTTGCCTTTTTTGGCATCATCGCGCTGATTTTTGCCCTCTTATCGGTCGGCATTTTTATCCCCGTCCTGATTACCTACATCAGAACAGGACTCGTGCCGCGGCTTCCTACCGCCACCCTGTCCATGGGTCTGATGATTGTCGCCATCATCAATCTCTTTATTGGCATCATCCTCGATGCGGTGACGCGAAGCCGTCGGGAAATGAAGAAACTCGCATACCTTTCTGTTCCTCATTTTTCTGTTAGAAAACGCCTGTAGGAGGGGAAGTTGATGCAGCGCCTGTTCGCGCTTAAAATCTTTCGCTTTGCCCTTGTAGGTGTGCTCGGATTTTTGGTGGACGCCGGGTTTTTGCAACTCTTCTCGTCTGTATTCAAGATCGATCTCTACATCAGCCAGGTGATTGCATTTTTAATCGCGGCAAGCGTCACCTGGTACTTCAATCGTAACTTCACGTTTAAAAATGGCAATCCATCGAACAAAAAGCGCGAATGGAGCCTATACCTGGTCCTCAATACCGTGGGTGGCTTAATTAATTATGCGGTGTATGCACTTAGCATCGCCAAATTACCGCTCACCCACCACTATCCCATCCTCGCCTTGGCGCTTGGCTCCATTGCAGGACTCATCTTTAATTTCTTCTCCTCTAAGTACATCGTCTTTCGCACCCGCGCGTACTCCGTCCCTATTGAGGAATAATCGCCAAATTGAGGAATAATCACCGAAGCTGCGAATAGGCTCGCTTCAACCAGGACAGCTTGGTGGTGACGATATGTTCTATTGCATTTCGACTAATATGCCCCTCAAAGTATTGATAGACTTCCCAGCCCAGCATCATGAGCGTATTGTCAAAATAAACGGCCTGAAATGCCTCTTGGAATTCGCTTTGGTCGACGTTCCACCCGCCAGCCTCCAAGTGACGAAAATAAGCGGTTTGCAGCGCCTGAAGCTGTTTTTCATCTAACACATCCTGCAGAAAAATTGCCAAATCCCTTTGTGGAATCGCAGCACAAGTAGCTTCCCAATCGATGAGCCGGAAATTCGCCCCTGATACGAGCAGATTCCCGTGATGAGGATCCCCGTGCGTCAGTGTGACGCGCCCGTTAAGCCATCCTGCATAGCGAGGATAAAACCAGTCACTCATCGAGACGAGCGTATCCACCTCCTTTTTGGTGATTAGTGATGAACGCTCTTTTTGATCTGCTAATTTGCTCAGTTGATCTGTGGCAAAGCGAGCCCAGGTTTCTGAGGATTCCACAGGATACGTGGAAATGAGGCCGGCACTGATCAATTCGGGAAGTCGATGCTCATAGCGGAGGTGCATATCGGCTAGCCAAAGAAGTGCTCGGTGCCATAAGTGGCTTCGCTCTTCAGTATTCATTGATGCGGTCATGGACTTGAGAGGCACTCCGCAATCCTCCAACACCATGCCCTGCTCCCCATCATGCTCAACGTAGCCATA
>JAJYOE010000040.1 GCA_021785975.1 Bacillota bacterium
CCTGTGGCACTTTTTCACCCCCAGCATCCGGAGGCGCTGAATTATGCGTAAAACGATCTTTTATCATGCTTATTCCCTGGCATTTTTCATTTCGCTGATTTCGACATTCTCTGCCTCGCGCGATATGACTGATGAGCTGAATTATGAACAACAGTTCTCCCATGTGTTCACTAGGAATGGCCCTCCTGTAAATAAAGTAGCGCTGACTTTCGACGATGGCCCCGATTTGGTCTACACTCCGAAAATCCTGAACATCTTAAAAAAAGAACACGTGAAAGCGACTTTTTTTGTGCTCGGCGTCAATGCGGCCCGCTATCCGGAAATCATTCGACGAATCGTGAAAGAAGGGCATACACTTGGCAATCACACCTTCGATCACATCAACCTCATTCACAGCACACGTTCTAAAATCAAATGGGAGATATCGGCGACAGAACAAGTCCTCGTAAGAATATCCGGCCAATCTCCAAGATGGTTTCGCGCCCCGTACGGCAATGTCAACTCGCTTGTCTTAAATGAGTTGCAGCAGTTGGGGTATCACGCGGTCAACTGGTCTGTCGATTCTAACGATTGGAAGAGTCTCCCTGCTAAGACAGTGAAACAAAACATCCTTCACGACGTCAAACCTGGAGCTATCATCCTACAACATTGCGCGGGCAATGAAAGGGAAGATTTGACTGGCACTGTCCGCGCCTTACCAGATGTGATTCGCACATTAAAAAAAAGGGGGTATCAGTTTGTCACGATCCCCCAATTGCTCTATTCGGAAAGTAAAGCAGTACACGCTAGGCCATAACATCATTTTGTCAATTGCCTACCGCCGCACCACTTGCTGCCGTACTAATATTAAAAAGACCCTGACTATTCGAATAATCAGACACCATCGCCACCACCGCTTGCGCTGCGTCTGCAACAGTGACATTTCCATTTGGGAGAAATGCCCCCGATTGGAGTGGCAGTAATCCTAAAGCGTTGGCAATGGCATCGCCTGCAAATTGATCGCTTGCAATCGTCGACGCATCAGTGGCGTTTAACTTAAATAATTCCGGATGGCCCAGAAGTTCTCCATAACCAAGTGCGCGCGCAAGCAATTGTGCTGCATCCCCTCTGGTGATCGGTTGATTGGGCTCAAAGACTTTACCGTTACTCAACCATCCATTGACAAAGGCCGAATACACTTCTGAATAACCTGCTGAAGCGCTGCTCGTCATCCCCATCGCATTTTGATAAATTCCCAACTGATTATTAAACGGCAATGGTTGATTACGTCCCATCGCATCCACCACCAATTTAACAAATTGCTCACGCGTCATGTCCTGATTCGGATGAACGTCGCCATTTGCATCCACTGCCAAGAGACCATGCTGCACGAGGAGTTGAATTTGATCAGCCTGGGCCACATTGGAGATGTCATTGATTTTTCCGGTATAGGCAGGAGTAGTGCCACTGGCAGATACAAATTGTCCAGTGATAGCATCCATGACCGTCCCATTGTTGATGATATTTCCAGATGGCGAATAGGCTAAAATCACCTTCCCTTTGGGAGTAGTACCTGTCGCCTTATCAAAACCAGGCTGCGTTTCCAGGTAAACCAATTGCATGGGTTGCCCCACTGTCCAATCATATTTTGCTTTGGTTAATGTTATCGCCTTGGCAAGTGGTGGATATTGCACCTTTCCTAATGGAAAATTCGTGTAATATGAAATGATATCGCCAGTTTTTGCATCGACGGCAATATTACCTGTGTTCGAAATATCAGGAATGCTGTTGATTAATGGTTCAATCACAAAGTTGGTTTGTAGTGCTGTCGTTTGGGACGGATAGGAAGACGGAATGACTGCGACTCCACCCGTATCTTTCGGCAGCACTTTTTTCACATACGCAATAGCCGCCGCAGTAGCCTGTGACTGTGTGATTTTTTTCGTGCTTGCAGTGGAGACCCCTGCTGCTGGTACTTTGGTTGACCATTCATTAAAATTCGTGAGCAGGCCATAAGAGGCATCTATTGTCGCACTGTACTGGTCTCCGCCCGGAACTATCCAGGTAAAGTCCCAGGTCACATCCCCGTTGGGAAGACTGGTATTTTGATTAGCGCCAGTCAATTTCGCATTTGCTGGTATCTTTAACATGGATTTAGCCGAATCCAAAGCCTTTTGCTTTGACCAATTTACCTGTACTGAACCCGGAATTTGCTTATTTCCCCCAGGCACTATCGCATGAACGGGAGTATACACAGGCAACGAGGTATGATTACCAGCGGCATTTACCGGCTTTCCCGACTGCGCGTCGATGACAGGAATTCCCGAAATACGCATATTGGGATTACTGAACTGATTGTTCCACCACTGCGAGTAGTTACCCACCGCCTGCTGATAGGTCAGCGTTGGCACCGATTGTCCGTTTGCTCCCCAGTTAGACCAATAAGCCATATACAGGTGGAGATCGTTCTGATAAAGTTGATTGGCCTTGACAATGGAGATGACTTTTTGATCAGAGGGAAAAACAGTATTGGTCCAATTCTCATCCGCGCTGACGAGTATCCCGTTTTGATCAATAGTAATGGAGAATCCGTCAAAAGGAGCCGGAATCCCATTAACCATACGTTCAAAATTATATTGATAGTTGACGACTTGATTGAGTGATCCACTCATTGGCGCAAGCGGTTGAATCTTCACCTGGTTAATGTAATGAGGATAAAGCTTTTGAGCCCAAGAGATGGCCAATTTTTGCGCCGACGCGGCACTGACAGGCAATGGGTACACAAACCCAGATGCGCTTGATGATCGATCATAAGAGGTGATCAATCCTGATTTTGCATCGACGGTGATATTGATCCACTGATTTTGGTTATCCGGGCTGGTATAGCCGAAACTAAAATTATAGGTGGAATTTCCGTTTTGATCAGTAGAAAAAGATTCTGAACTAAGCTTAAACTCAGGTGGAATCTGCAATATCGATTTCGCTTTGCTAAGCGCCTGGCTTTCCGTGATACTTGCCGAACCAGCCTGTGCGTGGACATCATTTATTGAACTCATGCCCAGTAAGGAAAGGCTTGTTAACAATGCCATGCCAAGCGGAAGTTTGCGAATTCCTTTCATACAACGCTCTCCCCTTTACCCGTTCGCACTCATCAATTACACACTACTTTGCTCGACGACAAATTGCAATTCTTCACCATCACTTTTCATGGTCACGACGTCTCCCGTTGCCACTTCTTCTGAGATCACCTTCCGGCTTAACGGGGTTTCCACCGCCTGTTGCAAAAACCTTCGCAGCGGCCTGGCACCATAAGCCGGATCGTATCCCCGCTTAGCAAAGTACTCCAGTGCCGATGAATTCCAACGCAAATAAACACCCGTCGCCTCTAGCACCCTACCTGCCAGACGCTCCAGCATGGCTGCTGCAATGGCTTCTACTTGAATTACATCGAGCCCGTGAAACACTACGGTCTCATCCACGCGATTCAAAAACTCTGGGCGAAAATGCTGACGCAATATTCCCAGCACTTGTTCACGGATCTCGTCCGCAGATCTTCCTTGTTCCTGCATCTGCAGGATATCTGCGCTACCCAAATTAGAGGTCATGATCACTACTGTATTCTTGAAGTTTACCGTTCTTCCCTGTCCGTCTGTCAATCTGCCGTCATCAAGGAGTTGCAACAGAACACTCCAAACTTCAGAGTGAGCTTTTTCAATTTCATCGAAGAGGATAACAGAATACGGTTTTCTTCTGACCGCCTCCGTCAATTGACCGCCTTCATCATATCCCACATATCCCGGAGGTGCCCCCACCAGACGCGAAACCGTATGTTTTTCCATGTATTCCGACATGTCGATGCGCACCATTTGACGCTCATCATCAAAGAGCAGTTGTGATAGTGCCCTCGATAATTCTGTCTTACCAACCCCCGTCGGTCCAAGGAAAATAAAGCTTCCGATCGGCCGATTGGGATCCTTAATTCCTGCCCGCGCACGCAGCACCGCATCAGCCACCGCTTTAACTGCCTCATCCTGACCTATCACCCGCCGATGAAGTTCTTCCTCCAAATGCAACAACTTGTCTTTCTCACCTTGTATCAACCTGCGTAACGGAATTCCTGTCCAGCGGCTGACCACCAGTGCAATTTCTTCCTGATCCACTTCTTCTTTCAACAGACGGTGAGATTCTTCTTTGCTCGCCAAAGCGGATTCCATTTCTTGTAACTCTTGTTCGAGCGCTGAGAGACGACCGTACTTCAGTTCTGCGAGACGGTTTAAATCATAGGCGCGCTCTGCGAGATTCATTTCCTGCTTGACGCTCTCCAACTGTGATTTTAATTCTCGCACCCTGGCAATACCCTGTTTTTCCACTGCCCATTTCGCTTTTAATTCCTCCGAATCCTGGCGAAGGTCCGCCAGTTGTTCGCGAAGTCTGGCCAATCTTTCCGCAGACTTCGCATCTTGTTCCCTGAGCAGTGCTGCCTCTTCAATTTCGAGTTGCATGATTCGACGAAACAGTTCATCCAGCTCTGCTGGCATGCTGTCTATCTCGGTGCGTAGGCGAGCCGCCGCCTCGTCCATCAGATCAATCGCCTTATCCGGCAAAAAACGGTCGCTGATGTAACGATCTGATAATGTTGCCGCAGCGATAATCGCGCTGTCTTTGATTCTCACCCCATGAAAAACCTCATAGCGTTCCTTCAAACCACGCAAAATCGAGATGGTATCTTCCACTGACGGCGGATCAATGGTCACAGGTTGAAACCTGCGTTCTAACGCAGCGTCTTTCTCTATATACTTGCGATACTCATCCAGCGTCGTGGCTCCTACTGTTCGAAGCACGCCGCGCGCAAGCAGGGGTTTCAAAAGATTCCCCGCGTCTACCGCCCCTTCCGCAGCTCCTGCACCAACTACGGTATGCAATTCGTCAATAAATAAGATCATCATTCCCTCTGATTTCTCGACTTCTTTTAATACTGCCTTCAGCCTCTCTTCAAATTCCCCACGGTACTTGGCGCCAGCAAGCAAAGTTCCCATGTCCAAACTGATCAATCGCTTATTTTTCAGTCCATCCGGCACATCGCCCGTAACGATTCTTCGCGCGAGTCCCTCCACGATCGCTGTTTTGCCGACGCCTGGCTCACCGATCAGCACAGGGTTGTTCTTCGTTCGTCTCGATAAAATTTCGATGGTTCGCCGGATCTCTTCATCGCGGCCAATGACAGGGTCCAGTTTCCCTTCCTTTGCTTCCCTGGTCAGGTCACGGCCGTAGCGCTCAATTGCCTGATAAGTCTCTTCCGGATTGTCGCCACTCACCCGCTGATTGCCGCGAATTGAAACTAATGCGGATAACACCTTGTCTTTCGTGACAGCTAACGATTGAAGCGTCCGTTTGGTGTCCTGTTCTCCTTCTTCTATCAAACCAATTAGTAAGTGCTCTACACTGATGTACTCATCTTTCATGTCTTTCGCTTCTTGTTCCGCTCGCGTCAACACTCGAAGCAACCCGCTGTTCATGTAAATAGGACTGTCATAGCCAGTCACAGAAGGAATTCCTCGCAACAACGACTCGATTTGCGAAGACAACTTGACCATATCCACTTTCATCAGCTCAAGTAGTCTGGGAATCAGTCCCTCTTCCTGATCGACAAGCGCAAATAAAAGGTGCTTACCCGTTATTTCCTGATGATGTCGTTCTGCCGCCAATTGTTGGGCAAGTTCCAGCGCTTCCCGGGATTTTTGAGTGTAGCGATTCAGATTCATGAGAGTATTCATCTCCCTAACTATCTTGATGTTCAATAATCTTGATATTAAAGATAATAAATGGTACATTCATCCTGAGGTGTTGATATGGAAGATTTGCAGTCACTCGTCGAAGAGTTTTCCCGATTGATGCCGGCCATGATGCTTGGTTTTCGCAACATGCTCTTTGACCCGCAAGTGTTGGGCGATCTGACCGCTCCCCAATTTATCTTGCTGGCGTATTTAACTGAACAGGTCTCGTGCAATGCCAGTTCAGTAGGTGAGGCCATGCACATTACCTCTGGTTCCGTATCCAGCTTGACGGATCGGTTGGTACAACGCGGTTTGATCGATCGAAGTCCCGGCAACGATGATCGCCGTGTCGTCATGTTCTCCCTTACTCCTGAAGGTAAGCTGAAACATGAGGAAGTACGCAAGAAACAGTTGGAGAGACTGTCTGATTTTTTTAGTCTGTTGGGTGTGGAAAAAACGTCCACACTAGTAGCATTATATCGCGTTATGATCCAGTACTTACAATAAATAGCGAGGAGCGGGAACATGCGATTTTTTACTCGATTCGCCTTAAAAAATCCTGTGGCTATTTGGATTATCGCCATTTTGCTCATCCTTGGCGGTGCCTTTTCAGCTACACAGCTGCAAGAAGAATTGATGCCCAGCATTTCAATCCCGGTGGTGGCTGTCATCACCTCGTATCCCGGCGCATCGCCTAGTGCGGTGGCAAAAGATGTCACAGACCCGCTGGAAAAAGCGTTGCGCGGTGTGCAAAATGTACAGGATGTCCTCTCCTCCTCTGTGGAGAACGTATCCCAAATTGAACTTCAATTGTCCATGTCAGCCGACCCGAACAAGGTAGCGCAAGACGTTCAGCAAACGATCAGTCAGGTAGTGCTTCCCAGCAGTGCCTCAAAGCCAAGCGTGCAACAATTTTCATTCAGTTCCTCACCCATCATCTATTTCACAGTCTCTTCCAAAACGGCCACTGCCGCAGAACTGAGATCGACAGTGAACAACACGATTGTTCCTGATCTTCAGGGCATTCCAGGCGTTGCGAACGTGCAAACCGATGGTGCAGCACCAGAACAGGTACAAATTGTTTTCAAGCAAGCTGCGCTGAACCACTATCAATTATCTGTCTCACAGGTGCTTCAATATTTGCAGGCAGACAACATCTCCATGCCTGTCGGTACAGCGGGATTAGCAGGTAAGGTGTATCCTGCACATCTCAGTGTCCGTTTCAAATCGTTAAACGACATCAAAAACCTGCCTATTCCACTCCCTTCATCGCCTACTGCAGGAATCCAAAGCGGCTTTCAACAAGTAGGCACCGCCATAGGCCAACTTGGTCAAAGTGTGGGACAGATCGGTCAGGCGGTAGGTGGCCTAGGTCAGGCAGTCGGTACACTAGGACAAAGCCAAGGGCAACTGGCCCAAGGTTTAGGACTGGTCATGGGGGAAAACCAGGTCCTTACGAACATGCAAATCGTTCAGGGTCAACTGTTTGGTGCAGAGCTTGAACTCGCTCAACAGGCAGCGCTGCCAAAAGCACAACAAAATCCGGCAAAACTCGCCCAACTGCAAGGGGCTATTCAGGCGCTTACCACTGCCCAACAACAGCTACAGACTGAACTTAAAGCGATTCAGTCAAAACTTCCAAACCTCTCGCAAAGTGCAGCACCCACAGGAAATTCAAGCGCGCCAACTGGCACTAGCAAGTCGTCATTCTTAACCGGCACCGCGCATGCTAACCAATCGGCGCCTGTCACCACTGCTAGCACCCACTCATCATCGACTGCCACCATGATGAAGACAATCCCACTGTCTGACATCGCGAACCTAAGTATAGCACCGCCTGTCGGCGCTTCCATCAATCGCACGAACGGACAGACCAGCGTGTTAATCGGCGTCGTAAAAACAGAGAACTCCAACACGGTGGCGGTCGCAAGTGCCATTCAATCGAAGATCGCGTCCATAGAATCCAGCCTCCCTTACGGATTACACGTCAACCAGCTTTACGACGCATCAGGGATGATCAAGGCTTCGATCAACGGCTTGCTTAGAGAAGCGATTCTGGGTGCTATTTTTGCGGCACTCGTCATCTTGCTTTTCCTAAGGAATCTGAAAACCACACTGATCGCAGTCATCTCGATCCCCATCTCACTCCTGACAGCGATGATAATTCTCAACGCGGCAGGCGTGACACTCAACATCATGACACTTGGCGGAATGGCTGTGGCCACAGGGCGTGTGGTCGACGACAGTATTGTGGTCATTGAGAACATCTACCGTGCGTGGCGAAGAGGACTTGGATTTGGCAAAAAGTTCGTCCTTAAGGCCACGGGAGAAGTGGGAAAGGCCATCACCTCTTCTACCATCACCACGATAGCGGTCTTTCTGCCGCTTGGGCTTGTCAGCGGCATTGTGGGAAAAATATTCTTCCCCTTTGCCCTCACCGTCATTGTTTCCTTGTTATCGTCACTTTTTGTGGCGCTTACCGTCGTACCGCTCCTTGCATGGATGTTTGTCGCACGCAAGAAAGTAAAAGACGCAGATTACCACTGGTTGCAAACTGATGTTGATCCAGACGGTGCAACCGCTGATTTCATGCTAATTTCAGAAGAAGCGGCGACCACTTCTTTGCGTCCATGGCAACTTTCTTACCAAAAATTTCTCAACTGGTCTCTGAACCACAAGCTGACCATCCTCCTCATTACGGTGGTGGCGCTTGTCGCCTCAGTACTGGTACTGCCACTTGTCGGTAGCACCTTCTTGCCTGCCACGAGTGACAAATTTGCCACCGTATCGGTCACGATGCCCATCGGTACCACACTTGCCGAGACCAATCACAAAGCAGTGCAGTTGGAGAATGTGATCAAGTCGCTCGGCTCACAAGTGCAAATCACGAATACGCAGATCGGCAGCGATCCAGGTCAACTTCAGGGATTTTCCGTTCTAGGAAGCAATTCTGCCAGTCTCTTTTTGAAACTGAACCCGAACGTAGATATGAACCAGTTCACCACGAATCTAGGTAACCAGTTAAAGTCAATCAAAGGACCTGCAACCATCCAGGTTCAGGCCATGTCATCGACAGGCACTGCCACTAATTTTGATCTGATTATCACAGGTCCCGATTCCGCGCAGGTCCATCAGGCTGCAGAAAAGGTAACGAAAGCGCTTGTTCATTTGCAAGGTTTGACGAATGTTCAAAACAACTTGAACCAGACCGAGCCTGAAATCAAGGTGGTTCCCAACTTAAAAAATGCGGCTAAATACGGGTTAACCCCCTTCACCATCGCGAGCGATGTCCGCAATTACCTTGCCAGCAACGATGTCGGTCCCATTACCGTAAACGGTCAGTCCTATGACCTGGTCACCAGTGTGAATGTCCCGAATGGATTGCACCAACTCGCAGATGTTCGTTCACTTTTAATCCAGGCACCAACCGGACAAAACATTGACTTGTCCAAAGTGGCAGATGTGTACATCGCTCCGACACCGGTTTCTGTCTTACACCGGGACGGTAGCGCCTATGCGGAGATCACTGCGGATTTCACCGTTTCCAATACAGGGAAGATCACGACAAATGCGTTACAGAAAGTGGCCAAGTTGAATTTGGGGAAAAACATCCAAACTCAACTCTCCGGTTCCAGCCAGGAACAGAATCAGAGTTTCACCCAGTTAATTGAAGCGGTATTTGTCGCCATCGGCATGGTGTACATCGTCATGCTCATTTCCTTCGGCGAATGGTCTGCCCCGTTTGCCATCCTGTTCTCCATGCCAGTGGCACTGATTGGAGCTTTCTTTGGCACCGTCATCGGGCGTCAACCGGTCAGCGTCTCGTCACTGATCGGGATTCTCATGTTAATGGGAATCGTCGTCACCAATGCCATTGTGCTCGTCGATCGCGTCGAGCAACAACGCCGAAACGGGTTGACAATTCGACAGGCACTACTCGAGGCAGGAACCACGCGCCTTCGTCCCATCTTGATGACGGCCATTGCCACCATCTTTGCCTTGGCGCCACTTGCCGCAGGATTTTCTGAGGGGGCCCTGATTTCCCAAGGGCTGGCAGTCATCGTCGTTGGCGGTCTGATCACCTCCACCCTACTGACGCTGGTAGTCGTACCCGTTATCTTTGAATTGTTACACACACGAACCCGCAAACGGGAACAGGCAGGAATCATGCCGCATTTAAAAAGCGACTGGTAATCGCCCATAAGAAGGGGGAATTGCACATGACTACCATCGGTTGGATTGGAACTGGAACCATGGGGTACGCCATGGCAGAAAACGCACTGAAAGCAGGTTTTTCACTTCGTATTTTTAATCGCAATAGGGAAAAAGCCACTCCGCTGCTTGAGAAAGGGGCCCTTTGGGCCCCCACTCCCGGCGCAGCCGCAGAGGGAGTGGATGTGGTCTGGACGATGCTCGCAGATGACGCGGCCATCTTAGGCGTTTTTTTTGGAGAAAGTGGTATCCTATCCACCCTGTCCCCTGGCACTCTCGTGATCGACAGCAGTACGGTGTCACCCTCTACTAGCCTTACGATCGGAAAGGCAGTGGCAGAAAAGCAAGCCACATTTTTAGATGCACCTGTCAGCGGAAGCAGGCCGCATGCCGAACAGGCCGCTTTAACATTCATGGTGGGCGGTACCCAACAAGCCTACGAAAAGGCGTTACCTTACTTCGAAGCGCTCGGCAAAAAAAGCTTTTACCTTGGTGAACAAGGAGCCGGAAGCAAAACAAAACTTGCCATCAATACACTGCTTGGCATCCAATTGTTGGGATTTGCAGAGACGTTGACCTTCGCAAAAAAGGCAGGGATCGATGCGCGGCAGTTTGTCGATGTCGTCATGAGCGGCGCGGTCAGAAGCGGGGTCGTGGAAGCAAAGGCGGGTAAAATGATCGATCACGAGTTTTCTCCGCAGTTTACTTCAGCATTGTTGCTAAAAGACTTAAAACTGGCACAGCGTTTTGCCGATGCGGAAGGAGCCTATATGCCGCTCCTTGCCGGCGTCAAGGAAATTATTAGAGCATTCGTCGCGCACGGCGGAGCAGATGACGACATGAGTGCCATTGTCTCTTTTTTTGAAAAAGCATCCCGATAAAAAGATATAGAAAGAAGGATGAGAACATGGAGATCGCCAAAAACATCCACTTGTTAGAGGAAACCAAAGGCAGCTATGTGTATGTCATACTCGGTGAAGAACCGGTACTTGTAGACACTTTTTTCCCTGGACGAAGCGACAAAGTGATCGAAGGGTTGCGAAAAATCGGTTTGGAACCCACGGATATTGCTCATATCGTACTGACTCACCACGACGTGGACCATGTTGGCAACGCAAAGAAACTCCGGGATCTTAGCGGCGCCACACTGTGGGCACCAAAAGAGGATTTGCCTCTGCTTCGAAGGGAACAAGCAGACAAAGGCTTTCGGCGAGTGATTAAAGCGATGATGAAAGCGGAGGTTCCGGAAGTGGACCGAGTTTACGAGCCGGGAATGCGCATCGGTAATGTAGAAATTATCCCATCACCGGGCCATACACCAGGTCACGTGTGTGCACACGTCGATGATGTACTGATTGCAGGCGATCTTGTCACCACGAGAAACGGCAAACTCAAACCATCGCCAGGTTTTCTCACTTATGATAAGGCATCACTCAAGCGTTCTCTTCGGGAAGTGGGGAGCTTGCAGTTTGATTGGGTCTGCCCGGCTCATGGCGAACCAATTCAGCGCGGCAACCTGTGGGATGCGCTCATCAGCCCTTGAAAGTTAGAGGCAAGAGTGACATGATAGCAACAAAACGGCGCGTAAGCTAAAGGAAGTTGTCGTAGATGCACGAAAACCATGAACACCATCATGATCATGACCATTCGCATGACGGATTATTTCATACGCATGCTCCCATCGCAAAAATGCGTCAGGCTTTTTGGTTGACCATATTGATTTTAGCGGTCGAAGTCACAGGCGGAATATTATCACACAGTTTAGCGTTATTATCTGACGCAGGACACGTGGTCACGG
>JAJYOE010000063.1 GCA_021785975.1 Bacillota bacterium
CATAAGTCCTGTCATCATTTTGTTCGACAATAACCTCTTGAATCAGACGATGGATAGCATTGAATTTTTGTGGCCATGTGGCGATTCCCACATCTTTTAACTCTTCCCTTATCTCCCAAACTAGTCGTCGATTGACCGCAGTTACAGATACCTCGGAAGCGCCTTTTTGCAACTCTCCCCATATTTTTTGCATTTTATCTACTTCGCTGCTGATGACATCTAATTGATCGCCTATTTTTTGCCGTACCCTTGCGTTAGTTTCTTTGGCAAGCCGTTCAATCAATGCGTCTTCTTGCTGCTCGAGTTCCTGTAATCGATGTTGGACGATTGCCCGTTCTTCTCCTTTTGGGTCACATGATTGGCGTTTTTTCCACTCCATCTGGAACTCATGGAATGCATCAATATCACTGTCATCCTCCAGCCAGCCTTTGACGATGCTCCACACTTGATCCTCCCACTTGCCCGCGCGAACGTAGCCTGTCGTACACTTTTGAAAGTCGCTGCCCTTAGGCGGACCTGGAGCCCGATTCGTGCAAACATAGTACATCGTTCGACGCTTTACACCTGAAGCACTTGTTTTTGACGTACTATATCCATGCCACGTTTTTCCGCAAACCCCACACCGAAGCAATCCACTCAGTAAATACTCCGCTGTATCCCAGGTTTCTGTCTTTCTGCGGGCATTTTTCAGCCTTGATTGTGCCTCATCCCACAATGCCTGATCGATAATCGGCGGAATGCTCATTGCCACCCATTCGTGTTCTGGACGTAGATTTCGGGAAATTTTCTCTTCTTCCGATCGATACTTGTTCAAATGGGTCCCTGTGGTGTCCCATTTTCGGATGTGCGTCACTCCTGTCGCATATGACTCGTTCCGCAAAATCCGCCGCACAGTCGATGCGCTCCAAACGGTTTTGCCGGCGCGAGGTGATGAGATGCCGAGTTCACCCAGACGGTTTGCCACCTGTCGTATTCCCATTTTTGCGCCAAGCTTAAAAATCAGTTGTACCACTTCTGCCTCTTTAGGCTGAATGGACACTTCCCCCGCCTCATAGTCATACCCGTATATATCTGGCCAGTGCGTCCATTCCCCCTCTTTGGCTTTTCTCGCTTTTCCTGTGTTCATTCTGCGCTTGATCAGTTCCTTTTCAAATTGGGCAATGGCCCCGCGAATATTATAAAAAAGCTGCCCTTCCGCAGTCGTTTCTCGATGAAAATCAGTAAACAGTAATTCTGCATATTTACTGATTTGCTCGGTAAAAAGTAAGAGATAGGCCAAGTCACGTGACAATCGGTCAGGATCGCTGCAAATAAAGTATTTGACGTGTTGGTCCGCTTTCAAAAATGCGATAGCATCCATCAGTGCCGGGCGATTAGCCACTTCTCCGGAAACGCCAGCTTCCTCAAAGACGACATGTTGTGTGATGCCTAGGGATTCTGCTTTATTGATACACTTTTCGCGTTGAGAATCCAGACTGTAGCCATGCGTTTGCTCTTCAGTGGAAACTCTCGTATAAATAATGGCTTTCAATCTGCTACATCCTTCGTAAGCTCAGTTTATTCATTATTATCACCGCGCCAACGAAGGATCAAACCTCAAAATCATTCAATCTATCCAGTGATCGCCAATCAAAATTTCAACGACAAACACGTCAAACTGCCGTCCTGTTTTTGAAACTCCGACATCTCCAACTCCACCACCTGAAATCCCGCATCGACAATTTTCCCCTTCGTCTTTTCATAGCCTTTGGGGATCAATACATACTCGTTAATACGCAGCACATTACACGCATACGCCTCATCGGGGTCGACGATGATTTTGTGGTACCCGTCAAACGCCGGGTGGTCGACAAGTTCACCTGCAACCGTGATATAGCCATCTCCCAAATCTGAAACGAGCCCTTTTAAGTGAAAAGCGCGGCTGATGGGCACAAAGATAGTTTGAAACCCATACTTACTCAGTATTCCTGCCAATTGCTTGGCACCATTCTCATTCGTTCGCTCTGAAATACCCACGTAAAAAGTGTTCCCAATTTGCAGCACATCGCCGCCTTCCAGGGTTCCAGGCTCTGCAATGCGCTCCAGCTTGGAGAAGTGTCTCTTTAACACTTCTTCCATTCTTGCCACTTCTCCATTTCTGCTCTCAGGTTCGGGGTTGGTGATCACCGCAAAGCGATCCGTCACGATGGCAACGTCCTCCACAAACGTGGAATCAGGGTATGCCTCGTCTGCATCCAGCACCTCTACTTCAAGTCCGCACTTTTCGAGCGCCTGCACATATGCTTCGTGCTGCGATAATGCCTTTTGGTAATTCGGCTTGCCCAAATCGCCAAATTTTCCACTTAAGCCCTCTTCGAAATTACGCCCGATCTTTGAAACAATCGCTTTTTTATACACCTTGTTCGCTCCCATCGTTCAGCACATAGGCTTATGGTATTGTCCATCTCCCGTTCCTGATCTGTCCCCGAAATGCTTGGCACCTTTGTCAGTTCTATTGTCAATTCACGGATGCGTGTTGCATCATGCCAGCGCACAAAATCCCACCTTACTATTTAATAAATCTTTTATTTAATCAAAAATATCCTTTAAATTGATCTCTAAGCCCTCGACCACACTGACAATAACCGATTCATCCTTGCCGTATACAGTAGGAAAGACAGTGTCATCCCCCGTAAACAGATAGATTTCCACCGGA
>JAJYOE010000064.1 GCA_021785975.1 Bacillota bacterium
TGTTCCGACGCACCGCACAGGATATGGCTACCCCATTTCGTGTACGCAATTTGACGCTTATCAGCACCCTCGCGTTTATCGTGGGGACGCTGATTATCTATTGGACAGGCTGGTCAAACGTGTGGCCACTCATCGTAATGGAAATTGTCGGTTTAATCATTTATGTCGGCTTTGTGATGAAAAAACCTGAACTTAGAGAAAACCTAGGCAGGGATATTAAAGCTGGTATTTGGCTGGTTGTCTACTTGCTATTTATTCTCCTCATGTCCTATTTGGGTAGTTTTGGCGGTCAAAAAATCATACCGTTCCCTTGGGATAATGTGGTCGTTGCAATTTTCTCATTGCTGTTCTTTGTATGGGGTGTGCGAAGCGGTTATGCGACCAAATCCCTAGCAGAAGCCAAACAAATGCACAAGAGTGCGTAAAATGTGAGTTAGCTATATAAAAGATGGCCTGAGCCGGGTAGAAAGGGCTCAGGTCATTTTTTTGGCTCCATTGGGAAAGATGAGGTACGATAGAAGGTAAGTCCAATTGATCGATTGGCTTGGAGGGATGTAAAATGTGCGGCAGGTTTTCCTTTGCCACAGAGTGGGAGGAGGTGCTACGGGAATTTGCGATCTACACTTCGCAGTATACAGACCGTCCCCGATACAACGTGGCACCTGGACAACTCGTTACCGCCATCATTTCGGGCCATGGTGAACGCCGAATAGGGCCACTCAAGTGGGGGCTGATTCCACATTTTTCGAAAGATGCTAGAGTGGGATACAAGATGATTAACGCCCGCGCGGAATCGCTAGAGGAAAAACCATCATATCGGCAATTGCTTGACCGTAAACGTTGCCTGATTCCGGCAGATGGTTATTATGAATGGAAAAGGGAAGCAGGCAAATCCACCCCTTATCGCATGGTAGTAATGGATCGGCCGCTTTTTGCGATGGCAGGGCTTTTCGATACATGGATTGACCCTGAAGGGAACAAAATCAGCAGTTGCACGATTATCACCACGGCTGCGAGCGAGTGGGTGGCAACGATCCATGAGCGCATGCCTGTCATTTTGACGAAAGAGGCGGAAGAAGCCTGGCTGTCTCTGGATGATTTCCAATACGTAAAGCCGCTATTGCGTCCTTATAAGGCGGAGAAAATGAGCGCTTATCCCGTCTCGCCGCTTGTCAACAATGTGAAAAATGATTCCCCTTTGTGCATTCGTGAAGAAATGGTTCCGTGATGGTACCTGCAATGGGAAACTTGTTCAGGTTATAATGGATAAAGAGAGATCAAGGAGAGAGATGGGACAAGCAGTGAAAGAAATGCGCATCGTATGTTTTGGAGATAGCGTCACTCGTGGCATCACCTTTTTAAAGGGACGCTTACGCATCATAAAAGAAAATTATCCGGCCATGCTTCAGCAACTTTTGGGTGAGAGCAATGGAGAAGTCTTGAATAAAGGAGTTTTTAACGACAATTCTACTTTGATGATAGAGCGCCTTGACACAGATGTGATCGAACCACATCCGGATTATGTACTCGTGGAAGTGGGAGGGAACGATTGTAACTTCGACTGGGCTGAGGTGGCAAAAAGGCCAGATGAAGGTCATGAACCGATCGTTTCTTTGAATGATTATCTGATCAATTTACGCCGAATTGTCGAGAACTTGAAAAGTGCGGGGATCACCCCAATATTGATGACCGTTTTGCCGCTTGATCCTGTACGCTATTATGCCCAAATCATGCTACTTCATGGAAAAAACATTGCCCACTGGATCGCCACGTGCGGTGGGATCGAGCATTGGCACGGCAATTACAATCGTCAGTTGAGAAGTTTGATCAAAGAGATGAATGTGTCAAGTATTGATCTGCGAAGCCGGTTTAAGCAGGCAGGAGACCTCGCTGATTTACTTAGTGATGACGGCATTCATCCGAGCAAAACGGGGTATCTGGCGATGGCGAATATCATACAGGATGCGCTGGGGGATATGGGAATCATCCACTGAATGAGTCTGATGAAAATGGGTACCTTATGGGCTGACGATATGATATCAATGCGTATAAGGGGGACTTGGCATGGCACTTCGTGGTCATGAGGCCTACGAATTAAATGAATTGCTAATGGGTTGCGTCAATACCATCAACAGCATGGGTGTGTTCATCCAGCAGGCAAAAGATCCTGAATTAAAAAGCATTTTGCAAAATCAACTGGCCGCTCACATTCAGGACTATAACATCAAAGTGGAGTGGGCAAAGACAGGTACCTCCAGCGAAAAATTGAAGGTGCCTGCGATGCCAGCCAAAATGTCAGGAACGCCAAAACCTCCACAAGCCGTCAAACCGAATCCGAGCGGCACCACGTTTGACGATAGGGCCATTGCTACCTCCTACTTGCTAGCCATTAAGGCAGCAGGGAAAAACTACGCTTTTGCCGCATTTGAAGCGGATGATCCACCACTTCGCCAGTTTTTGGAGGATGCATTTACGATGAGTTCCCACCATGCATTTGAAGTGGCTGGTTGGATGTCGAAAAATGGCTATTACCCTGGTGAGCAGGCAACGAGCACGTACTTGCAAATGCTTGCTAATACCTACGACACTGC
>JAJYOE010000013.1 GCA_021785975.1 Bacillota bacterium
GCAACGGTAAAAGGAGATGTTCACGATATCGGTAAGAACCTTGTCGACATCATCCTTTCGAATAATGGGTTCGAGGTGATCAACCTCGGCATCAAGGTCCCACCGGATGAATTGATCAAGGCTTACAAGGAGTATCTGCCAGATGCACTAGGATTGTCGGGACTGCTCGTGAAATCTGCACAGCAAATGGTCATTACCGCAGCTGACTTGAAAGCGGCGGGAATTGCGGTCCCGCTTTTTGTAGGAGGGGCGGCGCTAACGAAGAAATTTACGGACACAAAAATTGCGCCTGCTTATGACGGTTCAGTTTTCTATGCAAAGGATGCGATGGAAGGCTTGAACCTTGCTAATCGCCTTGCTACAAGTGAATTGGAGAGCCCCCTCATTTTTGATGAAGCAACAAATTCATCTGCAAGTGCTGTTCCTGTGAGTAACGACGTGACAGAGAAGGTGCCCACCCGCGCAGATTCAGAAATTTCGTCTGACTCGGCAGTGATGACGCCGCCGGACCTTGATCGACACGTGTTGCGAAACTATCCGATTGATCAGCTTGTGCCGTATTTGAACTGGCAGATGCTGCTTGGCAAGCATTTGGGGCTTCGCGGAAACATCGAAAAAAAATTACAGGAGCAAGATGAGCAGGCGGTATCCTATCAGCAGATGATTTTTGATTTGGTGCGCCAGGCAAAAGCGGATGGAGTACTGGAAGCGCATGCGGTATATCAGTTTTTCCCTGCTAAAGCAAAAGAGAATGAGGTACTCATTTACAGCGATCTAACTGGTAAGCAGATTCGCGAACGGCTGGTATTTCCAAGGCAACGAAAAGCGCCGCATCTTTGCCTCTCCGACTTTTTGCGCCAAACTGACAGCGAGACTATGGATTATACGGCCATGTTTGTCGTGACAACAGGGCAAAACATTCGGGACTACTCGGAAAAATTGAAGACTGAAGGCCACTTTTTGCAATCGCATGCGATTCAGGCGCTCGCGCTGGAACTGGCAGAAGCTTTTGCAGAGCGGCTTCACTCGATGCTTCGGGATCGCTGGGGATTCAGCGATCCGCTGGAGATGACGATGCGCGAACGGTTTTTAGCGAAGTATCAAGGCATTCGTGTGTCATTTGGCTATCCGGCTTGCCCCAATCTTGATGATCAGGCAATACTGTTCCGGTTGCTTGAACCGCAAACGATTGGGGTGGTACTGACGGACGGCTTTATGATGGAGCCGGAGGCTTCCGTTTCTGCCATGGTGTTTGCGCATCCGGAGGCCAGATACTTCAACGTGAACGCGGAAGATGACACGATGATCCAACAGTAACTTCAAAATGTGATCCGGTAATCATGTGAGATCCGACAGGAATGGCACTGGAGTGTAGGAACCAAACTACACACTCTACGTGCCCAGTGCCAGCCCATAGGCGTTACATTTTATTCTATTTCGTGTACTGATAGTACTGACACTCAATTCGGCCGTTGTAAAGCTTTCTGCGTTTATCTGCAGCTTTTCCCAACCATCGCTCAAAAAGCGGTTGGCCGGACAAGATATACATGGACCAACCGGGGTGCTGATTCTTGATTTTCCCCAGCGTTTCGTAGAGTTGACGCACCTCACTTGCCTCTCCCATGCGTTCGCCGTAGGGAGGGTTGCCAATCAGTACGCCCCGTTCTTCGAAAATTTCGATGTTTTTCAGCGCTTTCGTAGAAAACTGAATCAACGAATCGACGCCTGCTCTTGCTGCGTTCGCTTTGGCGAGGTTTACCGCTTTTGCATCGATATCCGATGCGTAAATGGGATGGAGATCAGTTTGCTTGATCTGGTCTCTTGCGGCATCGCGTGCTTCCTTAAATAATCGTTTGGGGATCCAGTCAAACTGTTCTGAAATGAAGTCCCTATTTAGTCCTGGCGCAATATTTGCCGCATAGAGGGCCGCTTCAATAGCGATCGTACCAGAACCGCAGAAGGGATCGAGCATTGCCCTTTCCCCATGCCATCGGCTGAGGATGACCAGAGCGGCGGCGAGAGTCTCCTTCATCGGCGCTGCGCCAGCCTCTGTGCGATAGCCTCTTTTATGTAGCCCAGCGCCAGAGGTGTCAAGCGTGATGGTGGCAATGTCGTTTAAGAGGATCACTTCAATAGGATAGGTGGCACCGTCCTCTTGAAACCAGTTGGTCATGTACGCATCAGACAATTTTTTTACTATTGCCTTTTTCACAATCGATTGACAGGCGGGCACACTGGAAAGTTGCGATTTGTGCGATCTACCGGATACAGGGAACTTCGCGTCTTCGGCTAACCATTCGTCCCAAGGCAACGCCCTCGTCCCTTCAAAGAGATCATCGAACGTGTAGGCAGGAAATTCGCCCAGCACAAGCAGAATGCGATCAGCCGTGCGGAACCAAAGGTTGCATTTTACAATGCCTTCGAGATCTGTCTGTATGCGAACCCTGCCGTTCTCCGTCTGTATTTCCGTAAATCCAAGCTTACGCGCTTCATTGGCGACTATTGATTCGAGCCCCAGGGGTGCGGTGGCAATTAGCGTATACTCCATCAATTGTTTCTCCTTTTGCGATCCTTCATGCTATGATTAGTTCAAAGACCAGTCTAGGATAAATTAGGCTTTTGTCAACTTTAGCACACTAGCAGAATGATTTGGGGGCAGACGTATGATCAACCAGGAACTTATTGGAAAGTGGTCCACCCCAGTGGAGAATTCGATTGAAAAAGGAGCAGTTCGAAAATTTGCACAGTCAATTGGCGATCCGAACCCATTGTATGTGGACGAAGTGTATGCGAAAGAATCCCGTCACGGTCGACTAATCGCTCCACCTACCTTTGCACGTACATTGGATTACGGAGTTGTGGTGGGATTGGTGATTCCTACTGAAGGATTGATCCACGGCGAACAGCAGTTTCATTTTGAGCGTCCTTTGTACGTGGGAGAAACCCTCTGGTGTTCCTATCGCCTCGGCGAATCCTATTCACGTTCAGGAAGCCTTGGCAAAATGACCTTTTTGATTTTTGAAGAAAAAGGAGTTACTCCTCAAGGAGAAACTGTATTTACTTCAAGATCTACCGTGATCATGACACAGGGGAGTGATACATAGATGCGATATCCAGTGGGGACCACCTTACCAGAGCTTGTCAAAGGCCCAATCACCAAAATGGATTTGGTAAAGTACTCGGGAGCATCCGGCGATTTTAATCCCATTCACACGATAGAAGAGTTTGCGGAACAGGCAGGGCTTGGCGGCATCATTGCGCACGGCATGCTTTCGATGGCCTATGTCGGGCAGGTGATCACTGATTTTGCCGGGGTGGATGCGGATTTGGTCGATTTTGGCGTCCGTTTTCGAGCCATGGTCAGGCCGGGTGACAAGGTGATTTGTAAAGGGACAGTCAGCAAAGTCGAGGAAAAGGAAGACGGGGAGTACGTGTATCTACAGGTGGTGGCGGAAACGGAAAGCAACCAGGTGGTCATCAAAGGCAACGCGACATTGCGTTACCTTTAGAAGCACGAAGTGAATAATGATCAAGGAGTGATAAGTGATGGGGGTACAACATAGAGTAGCGGTCATCACTGGCGCAGGACGGGGAATCGGCGCGGAGACCGCACGACAATTCGCAAAAAATGGTGCAAAAGTGGTAGTCAGTGACGCCGTCTTGGCAATGGCGGAAGAGACTGCAAGAGGCATCGTGGCAGATGGGGGAGAGGCCATCGCAGTGTCGTGCGATGTGTCGGTCAGGGAACAGGTCGAGGCCATGTTTGATTTGGCGGTAAAAACGTTTGGCAGAGTGGATATCCTCGTCAATAATGCGGGGATTATACGCGATCAGCTTGTATATAAAATGAGTGACGATGAGTTTGACGCGGTCATCAACGTCCATTTAAAAGGCACATTTCTTTGTGCGCAGGTGGCACAGCGTTACATGGTGGCACAAAATTACGGGCGAATCATCAATTTTTCCTCTACTTCAGCCCTTGGCAATCGCGGTCAGGTGAACTACAGCGCCGCAAAAGCGGGGATTCAGGGAATCACCAAAACCCTTGCCATTGAACTTGGCCGATATCAGATCACTTGTAACGCGGTGGCGCCTGGTTTTATTGAGACGGATATGACCAAAGCGACGGCCGAACGGATGGGCATCCCGTTTGAGACGTTCAAAGAGTATGCGGCTAACGAGAGTGCGGTAAAACGCATAGGCACTCCGTTTGATGTGGCGAATGCGGTGCTGTTTTTTGCATCGGATGAATCATCTTTTATCACAGGGCAAGTGCTCTATGTCCGCGGAGGGGTTTAAAAGATGAAAAAAGCCTGGTTAGTCGTAGATATGACGCATGATTTTTTGGCAGAGGACGGCGCCCTCACTTGTGGCACACCGGGACAAGCGGCAGCCACTTCACTTGTCGCAAGACTTGAAAATGCCTATCAGGATGGGGATTTGATCATTTTTGCCAATGATGCTCATGCGCCAGATGACGCTGAATTTGCGTTGTGGCCTGTTCATGCGGTGACGGGTACGAAAGGCGCAGAGTTATATGGTGAATTGCACGAATTCTATGTGACCCATCAAGGGGATAACGTTCGCTACCTGCCAAAAACGAAGTATGACGCTTTTTTCGGCACTGACCTTGAAACACAACTGCGGGAAGCAGGCATCGACGAAGTGATTCTGGCTGGGGTTTGCACATCGATCTGCTGCTACGCGACAGCGAGTGGCGCTTACTATCGCGGGTATAAGGTCAAGTTTGTTCCTGAGGGCATGGCAGACCTGACGATAGAGGCGCATGAATTTGCCATGCGACAAATGCAAAATGTGCTTAAGGCAGAAGCGATATAGGAGTGAAGACGATGTTACAACTGCAACGCGCGGCGGAACCATTTGTCAGTCCGTCTGAAGTGGAAAATGTACAGCCTTTTATCGAGCTTGTCCATGAGATTTTACACGGGAAAAAAGGAGTCGGAAGCGATTTTCTCGGTTGGCTCGATTTGCCTGAGAGGCTCAAAAACGATGAATTTGAACGAGTGAAAAAGGCAGCCTCCAAAATCCGGGAACAGTCTAACCTGCTTGTTGTGATTGGAATCGGAGGCTCGTATCTTGGGGCGAAAGCGGCGCTTCGATTGCTCGAGCACTCGTTTCGCGACTTGTTGCCAAGGGATCGGCAACCGCTTCAAGTGGTTTTTGCCGGACAAAACATGAGTGCCACGTATTTGGCAGAACTGATGGAAATTCTCGATCATTACGATGTTTCGCTCAACGTGATTTCAAAATCGGGGACGACGACAGAACCAGCACTCGCCTTTCGACTACTTCGCGAATACATGGAGAAACGTTATGGTACTCATGAAGCTGCCACCCGTATTTATGCAACCACCGATGAACATCGCGGAGCTCTTTTGAACCTTGCAAAAGAAGCAGGGTATGAGCGCTTTGTCATACCAGATGATGTGGGTGGGCGTTATTCCGTGTTAACACCCGTCGGTCTGTTGCCAATTGCGGCCGCAGGTTTTGACATTGTTGCACTGGCAAGCGGAGCGCTGATGGCGCAAACAGATCTGATGGAGCAGGATGTCTTCAAAAATCCCGCCTATCACTATGCGGCACTTCGCAAAATCATGCTGCAAAAGGGCAAAAGCATTGAGCTTTTTGTCAATTATGAACCGGGACTTCACGATGTTGGAGAGTGGTGGAAACAACTCTTCGGAGAATCGGAAGGGAAAAACCACACTGGGATTTTCCCGGCAGCTGCGGATTTTTCCACTGATCTTCATTCACTTGGACAATTTGTGCAGGAAGGGTCCAGGCAGCTTTTTGAAACAGTGATCAAGGTCAGAAATCCACGGAAGTCCTTGCTGATTCCAAGTGATGCGGCGGATGAAGACGGACTGAATTACCTCGCCGGTCGCAGCATGGCTGCTGTCAACGATACCGCGCTCGATGCTACCGTACTTGCTCACACGGAAGGCGATGTGCCAAATATCGTTTTTGAACTGGAAAAAATGGATGAAGAGGCACTAGGGTATTTATTTTACTTCTTTGAAAAGTCATGCGCGATCAGCGGCTATTTGCTTGGAATCAACCCGTTTGATCAACCAGGGGTTGAGGCTTACAAAAAGAACATGTTTGCGCTTCTTGGCAAGCCGGGATATGAGGAACTTCGCAATCGATTAACTCAAAAATAGACGATGTTGGAGGCGGCACGCTCCATGGATGTAGTGGACAGCATTATAGAACTCATTGGCAAGACACCAATGTTCAAACTGACCAAATTGGTACCTCAGGATGCAGCAGAAGTGTGGTTGAAATTAGAGCGGTTCAATCCTGGCGGCAGTGTGAAAGACCGCCCGGCGCTAAGAATGATTGAACAAGCGGAAGAAGACGGCATCTTAAGACCAGGAATGACGATTGTGGAACCGACCAGCGGCAATACTGGGATCGGAATTGCCATGGTGGCTGCGGCAAAAGGATATCGTGCCATTCTCGTCATGCCAGATACCATGACGGAAGAGCGCCGAATGATCCTCAGCGCCTATGGGGCTACGGTCGTGTTGACGCAAGGCGGGATGAGAATGGCAGGAGCTGTGCAAAAAGCCCGTGAAATTCTCAAAGATTTGGGCGATAACGGCTGGATGCCCGGGCAGTTTGACAACCAGGCGAATCCGGATGCTCATCGCAGACAAACTGCATGGGAAATTCTCGAACAAACTGAAAGGCGTCTCGACGCTTTTGTGGCGGCGGCGGGAACGGGCGGCACGGTCACAGGATGCGGCGAAATCCTGAAGCAGGAGTTGCCAGCGCTCAACATTTACGTGGTGGAACCGAAAAATTCGCCCGTTTTGTCTGGCGGCGAACCTGGTTCTCACAAAATTGTCGGAACCAGTCCTGGTTTTGTTCCTACGATTCTCAATCAGGAAATCTACGATCGCATCATTTTGGCAGATGATGATGAAGCGCTAGAGATGACGCGGGCACTAGCGAGACAAGAGGGAGTACTGCTTGGTGTCTCGAGCGCTGCAGTCGTGAAGGCGGCGATTGATATCGCGATAGAAATTGGCGCGGGAAAACGCGTTGTGGCACTTTGTCCCGACACGGGGGAACGCTACCTGAGCATGAATATTTTTGAGTAAAGGGGAATCAGAAAATGGATGCGACGATCAGTTGGAAGGGCAAACGTAAATTTACGGCGATTGCGGATTCAGAGCGAGAAGTAATCATTGACGCGAAACCGGATGCGGGGGGCGAGGGGCAGGGAGTGCGCCCCATGGAGCTCTTGCTGATGGGGCTTGGCGGTTGCACGGGAATTGACATGATCATGATTCTCGAGCGAATGAGATTGAAAATTGATCGGCTGGATATGCAAGTGAGCGGAGAACGAGCCGAGACGGAACCACAGAAATACACGCATTTTACGATCACATACATCGTCGACTCGCCGGACGCGCCTCTTGAAAAAGTGGTTCGTGCAGTGAAACTGTCACAGGAAAAATACTGCTCTGTGGCTCATTCGCTGAATGCTCCCATTGATGCAGTCATTGAATTGAATGGAGAGCGGCACCTCGTTTAGGCATAGGGGCTATCCCTAAGTCATTCACGACTTTTGGAATAGCCCCTTTTACTCATTTTATAGGCAGTAACTTAGTGGTAATGGTGTTGATAGTCTTCTCTCAGTGAACGTTTCAGGAACTTGCCAACGGTGGTTTTGGGGATCGAGTCGATAAACAGCAGATCGTCTGGGATCCACCACTTGGCAAACTGTGGAGTAATAAAATCGAGAATTTCCTCTTTAGTCACTTTCCCTTTATACGCTTCTTTAATGACTACAAACGCAAGCGGTCTTTCCTGCCATTTAGGGTGAGATACCCCAACGACGGCAGCCTCAAGAACGGCGGGATGAGCCATCAGCGCATTTTCTAAATCTACGGAGGAAATCCATTCGCCCCCACTTTTCACAAGGTCCTTGGTACGATCCACGATACGAACATAACCTTCTTCATTAATGGTGGCGACGTCGCCGGTATGCAACCAACCGTCCACAAAGGTTCCCTTCGTGCGCTCGTCTTTATAATATTCTCCTGCAATCCACGGTCCGCGAAACCACAACTCGCCCATGCTTTTTCCATCCCAAGGAACTTCTCCCTGGTCATTGACGATCTTCATTTCAAGTCCTGGAACCAACAGCCCCTGAGTCGCAGCGTAATCCAATTTTTCTTCATCAGATAATGATTTTTCCAAGTGAGGCTTAAGTCGGCTTGCCAGCGCAAGCGGTGTGGTTTCGGTCATTCCGTAAGCATGGAGAATCGTGAGGTGATGCCTTTCTTTGAAAGCTTTGATCATTCCTCGCGGGGCAGCGGCGCCTCCGCTGATAAGACCACGGATGGAAGAGGTGTCGTATTTGCCAGGGAACTGATCAAGAATTTGTAGCAGTCCTAGCCAAATAGTAGGGACGCCAGCGGATATTGTCACTTTTTCCTGTTCATAAAGTTCAAGCAGTGTTTGCGGTGTGGGTGCAGGTCCAGGTAGTACTTGTTTGCTTCCGTACATTGTACACGAATAGGGGATACCCCACGCGTTCACATGAAACATAGGGACAAACGGTAGAACGACGTCATTTTCCGACAATGCCAATGAGTCAGAGAGTCCGCTTGCCATGGAGTGAAGAAACAACGCGCGGTGGGTGTAGATAACCCCTTTGGGGTTACCTGTGGTCGCGGAAGTATAGCACATTCCACAAGGTTCATTTTCATTGATGTCATCAGGCAGTGGAAAGCCAGGATCAGCGCTTGCCAGTATATCTTCGTAAGCATAAAGTGGTTTTACATTGGTATCCGGAAGTTCTGAGGTGGGCTTATTGGTCATCATGACGAATGCCTTCACCGTTTTTAAGTGCTCATGAACTCCTTCCACGATGGGGAGTAAACTCTCGTCAAAAAGCAGTACCTTGTCTTCCGCATGGTTGAGTATATAAATGATATGTTCAGGGGATAACCGCATGTTTACCGTATGAACAATAGCGCCCATCACTGGCATCGCAAAGTAGGCTTCCAAATGTCGATGGTCATTCCACGCCAGCGTTGCCACCTTGTCTCCCCGGTGAACGCCAAGACTTGTCATGGCACTTGCCAATCTCAGTGTGCGCTCATACATTTCTTTATAAGTGTAACGAAAGATACCGTCAGCCATTCTTGAAACAATCTCGTTGTTGGGAAAAAAATTTTTGGCGCGTTTTAATATATGGGTAATGGTGAGGGGGGTATCCATCATGTACATTGATTTGTCCCTGCTTTCCTTCAAAAGTTTGGATGCTGACAATATAATCACTATACCATGAATGATAGCGTTTACAAAAAAGACTGGGTACATAGCACAGCTTAAATTTACACAAAATTCTTAAATAATTCTTGCAAAATAAATTTCATTGACGTACAAGTTATTGGTCTATATAGTTATTTTGTCGATGAAAACTAATGATTCAGAAGGGGTGTCTGGTAGATTCATGAAAAATAGATTTTCTTCCCTCGCATTATCTGCTGTCGTTACTTTGTCAGCACTTGCACTACCTGCGGTAAGTGCTGCTGCCGCTCAAAAGCATGCGGCTCCGATTGGCGCAAAATTTAAGGTAGGCCTTGTAACAGATACAGGCGGTTTGAATGACCACAGCTTTAACCACCTGGCGTATGTCGGAGTGCTGGATGCACACAAAAAATTCGGCGTTAAATATAGTGTCGTGCAATCCCATCAGTCTTCAGATTATGTGCCTAACCTGACCACTTTTGCGCAAGAAGGCTATAACATGGTCATTGCCGTTGGTTACCTGATGGATTCTGCAGTACAACAGGTTTCCAAAGAGTATCCGAAAACCAAATTCCTGATTATTGACGATGCGATCACCAATCGCAAAAATGTCATGTCTGCCATTTTCGACACACAACAGTGTGGATACCTCGTCGGAGTGATGGCAGGACTGATGAATTTACAAAAACACATTCCGCAAATCAACGGCAAAAATGTTGTAGGTGTGATTGGTGGGCAGGATATCCCGCCTGTTGAAAGTTATATGGCTGGCTTTGAAGCAGGGGTCAAGAAAGTAGACCCTAAAGCCACAGTCCTTCAAGCGTTTGCAAACAGCTTCACTGACCCGGGTACAGGACAGCAAATGGCGCTTTCGCAAATTTCCCAAGGCGCCGACATCATCTTCCCTGTTGCGGGCGGTACGGGAACAGGTGTTATCAACGCTGCGAAACAAAAGAACATTTTTGCCATTGGCGTCGATGCCAACCAGAATTACCTGGCGCCAAGCACCGTGATGACATCCGCCCTGAAAGGCGTTGACGTCGCAACAGAAATCGCAATTTCCGACGCGCTTCACCACCACTTCAAGAGCGGTGTGGTGCACTTCAATCTTGCTAATAAAGGTGTTGGAATTGCTCCTCCGATCAAAGCAGTTCCAAAATCAGTGTTAAAGAAAGTGGATTCGTTCATTCCGCTTTTGGTGAAAGGGAAAATTAATCCTCCTGCACTGCTTAGTTCTCACTGATCGCTAACCTCGGCACAAGATGACACATGCAACCTGCCGGACAGCGTGACTCATCGCGTTGTCCGGTTTCTTACTTTGGGGGAGAGGAGTGCCAGCTTTTGGCCATACTCGAGATACGTAACCTTCGTAAAGTGTTTGGCAGCGTGATTGCGAACGATGAGGTCAACCTGTCGTTGGAGGCAGGGGAAACGCATGCGATACTTGGTGAAAATGGCGCAGGGAAGTCGACGCTCATCAAAATGATCAGCGGCCTTTACAAACCGGATGCCGGCCAGATTTTGCTTAACGGTGTGGAACAGCACTTCGCAAATCCAAGAGATGCGATTTTGGCAGGAATCGGCGTGGTGCATCAGCATTTTATGCTAATACCTGCACTGTCTGTCGCGGAAAACGTGGTGCTTGGCAGCGAAGGCAGTCGATTTTTATTTCGTAAAAAAGATGCGATTGAAAAAGTATTGAGAATCTCCAAAGAACTTGGTTTACCACTAGATCCTGCGATTAAGGTACAAGACCTTCCTGTCGGAATGCAGCAACGCGTGGAAATCGTTAAGGCTTTGTACCGCAATGCGCGCATTTTGATTTTGGACGAACCCACGGCAGTGCTGACACCACAGGAAACGGAAGAACTGTTTGCGGTGGTCAGGCGATTGAACCAGGATCAGATTCCCGTGATTTTTATCTCACACAAGCTTGATGAAGTGAGGGAGATTGCGGATCGCATCACGGTGATGCGCGCCGGCAAGTCTGTGAATACGATGCCGGTCGCAGATGCCACTGCTAAAGAATTGGCGCAACTGATGGTGGGGCGTGAAGTGGTGCTGGAGACCATTAAAACACCAGCGCAAACTGGGAACGTCGTCTTGAGCGTAGAGGGTCTTAGTGTTCGCGACGATCGGAAAATGACTCGCGTAAAAAACGTCAGCTTTGACGTGCGGACTGGTGAGATCTTTGGCATTGCAGGAGTGGATGGTAACGGACAAACTGAGCTGGTCGAAGCGATAGTCGGACTTCGTAAGTTAGAGGGCGGTAAGATCCTTTTCCTCGACAAAGATATCACGGCTGAAAGCGTTTCAGGAAGGATCCATCGCGGAATTGGATACGTTCCACAGGACCGGCAACGCGACGGACTTGTTTTGCCTTTTACTGTGGCTGACAATCTGATTTTGCGAAGTGTGGGAAACCAGCCTTTTTCCAAGTCAGGCTGGTTACAAAAAAAATCCACTCGTGCGAGTGCAGAAAAGTTAATCAAAGAGTTTGACATTCGTCCGCCGCTTGCGGATGCGCAGGCGGTAAGCCTGTCTGGCGGCAATCAGCAGAAGGTGATTTTGGCGAGAGAAATGTCACGGGAGCCACAGCTTTTAATCGCGGTACAGCCGACGAGAGGACTCGATGTAGGGGCTATCGAGGGCATTCATCGCCATCTACTGTCGCTATGCGAACAGGGAAAAGCAGTGCTGTTGGTGTCGCTGGAACTAGAAGAAATCATGCAACTTTCTGATCGAATTGGTGTGATGCACGCGGGAGAACTGGTCACGGTGATGGATGCAAAGAAAGCCACCAGAGAAACGCTTGGTCTAGCCATGACAGGGGAGCGCGTAGAGGAAGGAGTTGCACCATGAGTAAGCGCATGCAAAATTTGATGCTGCCATTACTTGCCGTCATCACCGGCCTGATTTTAGGTGGCATCATCATGTGGATATCGGGATATAAGCCAATCAACGCCTATATCGCTTTATTTCAGGGCGCGTTTGGGAATCCGGTGTTCATTGCTAACACGATTGCCGGGGCTATACCGCTCATCCTAACTTCTCTTGGTATTGCGATCGCCTTTCGAACCGGGCTATTTAATATTGGAGCAGAGGGGCAGTATTGGATTGGTGCCATGGTAGGTACTTGGATCGGTTACAATTTTCCTCACTTGCCTTGGTATATTCATATTCCCTTTGCGCTCATCGGCGCCATGCTGGCAGGCGGAATCTGGGGTGGACTCATTCCGGGGCTTGCAAAAGCGTTTGTAGGCGCCCATGAGGTGATTACCACCATGATGATGAGTTACATCGCGATACTGATCGGTCATTTTATGTTGGAAAGAGGTCCGATGATGGCGCCAGGGTACAACCCTCAGTCGCCGCTAGTTTCACCGACGGCCACGCTACCCACGTTAATCAGCAATTCTAATTTGTCCGCCGGAATTTTCATCGCCATAGCAGCCATCATCGTAGTCTATCTCGTGTTGTTTCATACGACTTTTGGCTATCGTCTTCGCACAGTGGGCTATAATCCCATGGCAGCGAAATATGCGGGAATGAACGTACCCCTCTTTACGATTTACTCGCTTGGCCTTAGCGGTGTGCTTGCGGGGCTTGGCGGAGCAGTACAAATTATGGGCGTTGACCATCAGCTTACGGATACCTTTTCGTCGGGCTATGGGTATACCGCCATTGTGGTTTCCTTGCTTGCGAGAAACAATCCCATCGCCATCTTCTTTGCGTCTGTCTTTTTCTCTGCGCTATCCACCGGAAGCCAGGTAATGCAGATCAATTCCGGCGTTTCGCCAAATATGACGGACGTCATTACAGGTGTCATCATCTTCTTCGTAGCGACAGACAAACTGTACAGTTATTTTCGAGGCAGGTTTCGCCGAACCGCTAAGGCGCAATCTGAGCAAAAAGGAGTGTCATTGTCATGAGTGTGCTGGGCTTGGTGTTTAGCAATCCGGAGTTGTACGGGTCCACCCTTGCCATGGCGACGCCGCTTGCACTTGGTGCACTTGGTGGAACTTTTTCTGAACGAACGGGTGTTGTCAACATTGCCATGGAAGGAATCATGCTGGTCGGGGCGTTTTTTGGCGTGATGGCGGCAGCTTCTTCCCATTCGGCATGGGTTGGCCTGTTGGCCGGAGTCGTGGCTGGTGGCTTAATTTCACTAGCACTAGCTTGGCCTGCCGTTCGATTGCAGTCGGACCAAGTGATACTTGGAATGGCCATTAACTTGTTTGCAGCGGGCTTGACCGCCTTTTTGCTTAATACGGTATACGGATTCGGCGGTACACCGATCTCAACGCCGCAATTGCCGCAATTAACCATTCCCATCCTCAATAATATTCCGTTTCTGGGGGCTGTGCTCGGCCAGCAAAACGTGGTAGTCTACTTGATGATTCTGCTCGTCATTATTGGCCATTTCTTCTTGTTCCACACCAATCTCGGATTGCGAATGAGGGCGGTAGGGGAACATCCGGAGGCAGCAGATACCGTAGGCATTAACGTAGTGCGAATTCGCTATTTTGGAGTATTGATAGGCGGAATGATGTCCGGGCTTGCCGGAGTGTACCTGTCTATCGGAATGTTGAACTCCTTTGAGGTAAATATGACAGACGGTCGCGGTTACATTGCGCTAGCTGCTATGATTTTCGGTAAATGGACGCCTTTTGGCTCGCTTGGCGCTGCACTGCTTTTCGGATTTGCCACGGCAGTCAGTTTTTCGCTGCAAAACTATGGGGTTTCTGCGAACCTGATCGGGATTTTGCCTTATGCGTTGACGATTGTCGCGTTAACAGGCGTGATTGGACGGAGCAAAGCGCCTGCTGCTGACGGATTGCCATATGAACCATCCAAATAACCACCATAAGGAAAAAATAAAAGAGCCTGATTACAAACATGCAATCGGGCTCTTTGTATATTATTAGTGCGTAATGATTAGCTGATGGTTGGATTAGGATTGGTATCCCATGCTGAATCTGAACGTTGAAAGCTTTTACCGACATGAACAAAGCCATTGACGATCTGATAAACATATAAGTCAAGCGGACGAGGTGCAGGAGAAGAGGGAGAATTTACTCCGTAATTATTGTAAACACTGTTGTGGCAAGGGCAATGGAACCAATACTGACCTTGTCCTTCTTTGTACGTTGCCGGCGGATCCCATGAAGGAGGCGCAGACTTGTTGGGGATTTGCTGTTGGTTGCCGTTAACAAACGAGCCGTCTACGTGGCATCCCAAATGGGTGCATACATGAGACATGATCATGAGTTTATTTTGATAAACAATAACGTATACATCATTTGGAACGGAGTGTGTATCCCAAGCATCATCAATACGCTCCACAAATTTAACGTGTGTAGGGAGTTTATCGTTAAAATCGCTTACCTTCCACGTAGTGGGAGATAATCCTCCTGAACCGCCTTCACGGCGAATTGGGTCTACCGCATAGGCAACAAGAGGTGTAAGCAAAGATACTGCCATAAAAGCACCTGTTCCGCCAAGCGCATAACTGAGGAACTGCCTGCGTGTCAAGCCTTTGGCATCATCGGATGTTGCGTTCACCTGCTTTGTGTCTTCCTGGCTCAATTTGTTCCCTCCAAGCATAAAAAATAAAAATATATAAATACCTGTTGTCCATTTTACACCATAATTCTTGCAGAAAAAGTGACAGCTTTGAGTCAGTTGAGAAACATGAAGCCGCCGACATCCTTGTGTTTACAACTTTCTTGCCACCATGGAATTGCTCGCTTGATCAACTGGTCTGACGATGATGGTTTCTAAGTTGACATGAGATTTTCTACTTACCGCAAATGCGATCAGGTCGGCAATGTCATCGGGACTGAGCGGAGTGACGCCAGCATAGACAGCATCCGCTCTCTCTTTATCTCCGTTATAGCGAACCATACTGAACTCTGTTTCCACCATGCCCGGGTCAATGGAGGTGACGCGAATGGGGGTGCCCAATAATTCCTGGCGCAGGGCTGTGGTGAAGGCTCTTTCTCCGAATTTAGTCGCCGCGTAGATCGACCCACCAGGGTAGGCATCATGTCCCGCAGTGGAACCGATATTGATGACATGGCCAGATTGTTGTTCGATCATGAGCGGTACCACCAAACGTGTCATTCTAGCAAGGCCCATTAAATTCGTATCGATCATTTCCTGCCATTCAGCTTCATTCTTTTGTTCAGCGATTTTGGTGACGCCGCGTGCCAACCCCGCATTATTGACCAGCACATCGATCCGGTTGAACTCATCCATTGCCTGCCTGACAAATGCTTCAGCGCTGTCAAGACTGCGCACATCTAATTGTATTGCCAATACATTGACACCTTTTTGCTCTGCTTCGGCTTTCACTTTACTGAGCTTTTCAAGATTTCTAGCGCCAATGACCAGGTGATAGCCCAAATCAGCAAGTGCCAGACTGGTGGAGCGCCCGATTCCGCTGCTAGCTCCAGTTATCATCGCGATTTTTTCCAAGGACCTTCACTCCCAATTTATATTAGATAGGGTATGTACAATTTCAATAATATTTATTATACAATACTAATGGTGAACCTTAATGGATACGTCTGAAAGCAAACATCAATGGAAATCAATACGATTGTATCAAAAAAATATATAGATTTTTATTCGATACCTGATTTGGATTGGGAACCTTTATATGATTCAAAGCCTTTTTCAATTTTATATTCAATGATGTGTATGAACTATCACAAGATTGGCCATCGGAATCTTTTTATCCTCTATTCAGAGAGCGAATTCGATGGCGTGAGTGGTGGGATGGGAGCGGGTACCCCGCGAAACTGAGAGGGGCAACTATTCCCCTTTCAGCAAGAATAGTTGCGGTTGCTGATGTCATTGATGCGCTGTGTACTGTTCGACCCTATAAACTAGCCTGGTCTAAAATTGAGGTGTTAGAATACTTGCAAAATAGAAGCGGTTCTCAGTTTGATCCGGTGATTATCAATGTGGTAATAAGACACTGGGATGAATTTCCTTTTGAAGAGGATGTTTTTCTTCAAATGGAGGTGACGTAATGATGAGTCTTCGGCGATTAAAGACGTTTATTGAAGTGGTGGACAGGAGAAGTTTTTCCGAAGCGGCCATTCGCATGGGTGTGACGCAATCGGCAGTGAGCAAGCAGATTAAGAATTTAGAACAAGAGTTGGGAGTTCATCTGCTCCGTCGCGATCAGATCAGTCTCGAGGTGACAGAGGCAGGGTCACTCGTCTATCAGTCTGGCAAAAAAATGATCAAGGAATGGAATGATCTACAAAAAGCGTGCGCTGCATTTGAAAACAAATTGACAGGTGTGCTTCGCATAGGGGCCAGCACCATTCCTGGTACGTATTTGCTCCCCCCTTTAATCAAAAATTTTCGTGATGTATATCCCCATATCGATATCACCATCATTGTGGATTCTTCAGAAAATGTGGTCAAGAAACTCAATCAGGGTCATTTTGATGTTGCATTGGTAGGGTTGAATCCCTCCATGGAGCATTTGCGGTCGCAATATTTGACAGACGATCAATTGGTATTAATCGGTCCTTTGCGTGAGATGGAAGAAATTACTGTTGATGACATCAAAGATCTGCCGATGATTGGCAGAGAACCGGGATCAGGAACCCAGTTGGCGGTAGAGGAAGCCCTTTTTTCGCAATATGGAATACTGAGTCATGAATTGCATTACGTGGCCCATGTGGTGGATACTGTCACGCAGATCGCGATGGTGGAAGCAGGGGTTGGATTTGGATTTGTTTCTTCTTTTGCTGTGGAAGGGGCAAAAGTGAAAAAGTGGATGTCGCTTCAAAAAAGGCGGGGCTTTTACATGGTGTATGCTGATAGCGGTGAACAGGACCCGTTGACTGAAGCGTTTACAAATCTTGTGATGGAGCGATTTAATTCTATTTAGGCAGGTGCTAAAATGGACAAAAGTGATTTGAATCATACGATGATTGAGTGGTTGGGAATTGAAATGACCACAGCTACACCTGAATTGATTGAAGCGAAGATGCCGGTGGACCATCGAACACATCAACCTGCGGGTTTGCTGCATGGTGGTGCTTCCGTCGCTTTAGCGGAAACGGTGGCAAGTCTCGGTACATATATCAATATAGATAGAACGACACATACAGCGGTAGGTCTGGAAATTAATGCAAATCACATCCGTAGTGTAAGGGAAGGGTATGTTTATGCCACGGCAACTCCGATACATCGCGGAAGAAGCACATTTGTGTGGGACATTCGAATTGTCGATGAAGAAAAACGACTAGTATGCATTTCACGCTGCACCGTTGCCGTGGTGCCGCTGAATTTGAACCAACAGCCTCGAACCAATCCTTCCTAAAAAGACTGGACAACCTTACCTTGATACTTTAGTATACTAATATGTTAAAGTGTTTGAGGAGGATTATTTATGCAGATGAACCGCTGGAAATGGCGGGAACTGGATGATCATCAAAAAAAATTAATCATGACACGTGCGAGCGCCGACATCAGCGATCAAACACAAATTGTGTTGCCAATTATTGAAGCGGTGCGGTCTAATGGGGATGAGGCATTAATTGAATATACAAAAGCGTTTGATCATGTAGAGTTGCAACCAGGCAACCTGCGCGTCTCTGATGACGAATTACAGCGCGGAATGGCCATGGTGACTGAGGAAATGGCGGAAACACTTAGCTATGCGGCAGAAAATATCCGTCGGTTTCATGCAGCGCAGATGCCTGAACCAATCTGGATGATGGAAGTCGATGATGGCATTATGGCGGGGGAAAAAGTGACGCCAATCAGCGACGTGGCGCTATACGTACCACGCGGCAAAGGGAGTTTTCCCTCTGTGCTGTTAATGCTCGGCACTCCCGCCGTCGTCGCGGGTGTTCCTCGCATCATAGTCATTACGCCTCCCAACGAAAATGGCGAAGTGGATCCTGCGATCCTCTTCGCGGCGAATTTACTTGGGATCAAGGAAATCTACAAAGTGGGCGGGGCGCAGGCTATTGCTGCAGTTGCTTATGGAACGGAAAGCGTACCGAAATGCGCAAAAGTGATCGGACCAGGGAACCCTTACGTCACGGCGGCCAAGCGACTTTTATCAGGAATCATTGATCCCGGTGTCCCTGCGGGACCAAGTGAAGCCATTATTCTTGCGGATGAAGGCGCCAATCCTCACCATGTGGCGCTTGATCTGATGATTGAAGCGGAGCACGGACCGGATAGCGCCTCACTGCTCGTAACGCCAAACAGTACACTTGCCAATGCTGTGGAAGAAGAATTGCTGCAACTGATTAGCACGATCGAAAATGATAAGCGCCGTGAATTTGTCTCCACTGTTTTCTCCCGTTACGGTGGACTGGTGGAAATGGATTCAATGGACGAAGCGGTTGCATTTGTCAATGACTACGCCCCGGAACACATGGAAGTACAGGTGCGGGAACCTTTCGCCGTATTGCCGCAACTGAAAAATGCGGGAGAGATACTGCTTGGCGATCATACTCCAATTACGTTATGCAATTTTTTGCTGGGACCTAACGCGATTTTGCCGACAGGACGAAATGCCCGGACCATCTCTGCAGTATCGATCCATGATTTTATCAAGCGCTCATCCATTGGTTATGTCACTAAAGAGGGGTTTGCCAAGGTGAGGGATTTTGCCGCCAGATTTGCTGATATGGAAGGTTTTGAAACGCACGCAAAAGCGGTCAGGGAAAGGGAGTAGGAGAGTGGGCAAACACATCAAGGTAATAAGGAAAACCAGTGAATCCATTATGACGGTGAATTTGGATAGAGAGCAGCGGGATCCGGACGCAAAAAAAAAGTTACATACTCCATTACCATTTTTCAATCACATGCTGGAGCACGTGCAGTGGCGAAGCCAGACTAATTTTTCCGTGGAAGTGGAACTTGATCACTTTGATTTAGTCCATCTGATCACAGAGGATGTAGGAATCACTCTAGGACGTGCCTATAAGGATTATGTCGATCAGCACTTGGAGGATGGACTCGTGGGGTACGGGTTTGCCTATGGCACGATCGACGAAGCGCTGACAAGAGCGGTTGTTTCGTTTGAGAGCCGTGCGTATCTGGATTTTCAACCTGGCGAGGTAGAGCTTCCCGAAGCGGTGGAAGGAATGCACAGTGAAGATTTGATCGCATTTTTTGAAGGATTTGTGCAGGGCGCGATGTGCACCTTGCATCTGGATCTTATCAAAGGCAGATCTCGCCATGGCCATCACATTTGGGAGGCCACGTTCCGTGCATTTGGCATGGCGCTCTACGAAGCGCTTGCGCCTCGTGAATGGCGGCAACACATGACGGCTGGTGTGGCAGGTTCTATCGCGATGCAGACGGAGGTTCAATGAGCGGAAATCAACCGTTGCTTCTTTTTGATGTGGATGGCGTTGTATTACAAGAGGTGGGTTACTACCGTACCCTTGCGATTACTTGCGCGCATTTTTATGAAGCGTTATGCGAAACAGTTGGTGTTGAACCTTTACCCAATCTTCGCTCAATCGTCAATTCCATGGAGGAAGTGGACCTGCTTCGAGAAGCTTTTTTGCCTTCTACACTGCTTGACATCCTAAGAAGTCGAGCTTTGAACAGCAATTGGGACAAAACTTATGCCGTGGTGCTTGCGTTAAATTCGCTGCCAAGAGAAGTCATTGCAAGCGCTGCGATGCCATTATCATTACATGCTGTATTATCGGAAAAGTCCGGAAGTGCCAGCGAGTATTTGCGACAACTGGAACAAATGGTAAAGGTATCGGACAGGCATCTATTTGAGCGCGTCTATGAGGTGTTCCAGCAGGTGCACATTGGGCCATGGCCCACCATTCCGTTTTTAGTGGATGGCATGATTCAATTCGATGAACCAACGGTCGACAAGAACAGGTTAATTGATACATTGAGCACATTACAATCCCGAGGTTATCTGATGGGGATTGGTACTGGAAGACCGTGGGAAGAACTAAAGATTCCCTTTGAAGCACTCGGCCTTCTTCGCTTTTTTCAGCCTGATCGTATCGTGACCATTGATGAAGTCAAAAGAGCGGAAGAACAGCATGGTCTTGCGCCATTTTCCCTTGCTAAACCACATCCTTATACGTATTTACGGGGCGCTACCAATTATACAACAGAGGGAGTCTATGTCATCGGAGATTCACCATCTGATCAACTTGCTGCGAATGAGGCAGGGTTTGAGTTTATTGGCGTTGGTCACGCGGAGACATTTTCGAATGCCCTCAAAAAACCTTTCGCCATCATTGATAATGTGCTTCAAATACCTAACGTTTTAGTTGACAATGGAAGGTGAACGAAGCGTATGAAGGACTGATAACCAGGTGGTTTTGCTTTCCAGACCGAGATACCAACCCGCCAGTCCTGCCAACTTGTCGTTTCTCGCAAGTTCTGCAAACAGCATCAGCGTCCTGCGATTTTCCAACCAAATCTCATGCCAATATTGCTGGTACTTGTAGGCAGTGAAGTAGACGCCCTCCATTGCGTTCCACACCAGACGGGAATGGAGCTGATGAACGAGTCTGTTGGACTCTAACGCAGAAAGCGCTATACTTGAAATAACCGTTCCTTTCTGGTTGACTGTCCAGTCTTCTGCGTAGAAGGGAATACCAAGGACTAATTTATTGGCAGGTACACCTGTCGCTAAAAAATCATTGACGGCCAAACGCACCCATGGCAATGAAGCTGTAGGCCCCGCATTGGGATCCCCCAACCAGTATTCATCGTATCCCATCAACACGATATAATCAGCAGCACTGGCAAGCGCAGAATGGTTGTAGGGGCCGTTGTTAGTGCCTGAAACATAATCGGGTGGCAGGTCAACAGACAATTTGATGTGTTGCGCGTGAAGTTGTTCGGCTAGCACGCTGACAAACCGGGAATAGTTCCAGCGGTCCCGGGCAAACAGTCCTTCAAAATCAAGATTGATGCCATCCAAGTGATAGGATACTGCAAGCTTCACAATATGCCTGATCAGCATGTCCTGCTGATCTTGATATTGCAAGATAGAGTGACTGAGTGCCCCGTTGAATCCATTATCCACCACCGCCCAAACCTGTTGATGTTTTTTTTTCGATTGCTGAATGACTGTTCGTTCAGGAATGCCGGATATGGCTCCGTTTACTCCATCGACGTGAAACCATTTTGGCGATAGCACATTTAATCCTGGCGTTTCATTCATCACACTGGTGATATTCGCTGTGCCAGTATCCAGTATCCATCCCATCATCAACGGAGGTTTAGCCCCATTGGTAGGAGTCAAGTGCGACTTAGCCAATAGTGTGGTGGATGACGACTTGGTTTCTGGCATCAGTGCCATCATCTCTAATGGCGCCATATCTAACTCGACAGCTTGTCTAAGCGGGGCAGGGAACAGTTGTACAGCATCGCGCTGGTTCACGTGCAGGATGAGTAATATGACGGAGGCCACAAGTAAAAGTGGCACGATATTTCGTTTTACTGTTTTTTTTCTCATGCTCTTAATCTCCCAAGTGCTGATTAGTCTGTGTCATAGATTATGAGTCATCCTGCAAATCTATGATGAAATAAAAGGAGAGATGGATTTGATCGCCAAAATCGCAGAAAATATCGCAAATGGAATCTATCGATGCTCGATTCCAACCGGTTTCCCGATTGGGGATGTGCATGTGTATTTCATTCCTGACCGAGATGGAATCACGTTGATCGATACCGGGGTTCATCATGAAGATGGCTTTGTCATACTGCAACAAGCCATCGCAGATATCGGGTTTCGGATTAGCGATGTCCATACCGTTATTTTGACGCATGGTCATGCGGACCATGTGGGGAATGTGAAAACAGTCGCTGAATTTTCGGGAGCGAAGGTACTTGGTCATGCATTGAATCAGCATTGGTTACATCCCACGAATGAATGGTTGATTCAGGAGGAACAATTTTTCCATCGTCTATACACTGAAGCGGGGTTAAGTGGCGAAGAACAGGAGATGCTTCGCAAGGAGCGCGAGATGTTTCGTTTGATTGTCCCGGCCTATGATTTAGATGGCAAGCTGATAAACGGACAAAAAGTGGGGCAATTTACTGTATTATTTACCCCGGGTCACTCTAATTCCAGCATTTCATTATACAGAGAAAGCGACCAGGTGCTCATCGCAGGCGATGTGCTGATCGCTCATGTATCCTCTAATGCGTTTGTAGAGCCTGATCCCGTCACATTTACTCGGATACCTAGTGTCAAATTGTTTCACGACACCTTTGATTTTTTGTTGAAGATGGAGGTGGGCAAGGTGTTTTCAGGACATGGTGTGGTCATCACGGATCCACATGCGTTAATCAGGAAGCGCCTTGCGATGCAGACAAAAAGGGTAGAACAATTAATGACACTGATCGGTGCAGGAAACCATACGGTTAGGCAATTAGCTGATGTGATGTTCCCGGGGCGAAAAAGAGAGTTAATGCTGATTGTTTCGGAAATTGTCGGACACCTTGATCTGGCGATGGAAAAGCGGATGGTGAAGCAAACTGTGGATGATCACGGCATCATTCGCTACGAAACCACATCAATCGCCTGAAAAATTCACGGATAGACTAGTACAAGATGGCTAGTCGTAGTACAATTAGATTGCAACAGGCCATAATTCCATTTACTAAGGGGTGTGCTGCATGGCCGAAGGGCAGAATTCCTATACGCAGACCAATACGATTCACGTGGCGGAAGACATATTACGCCATACGGTGCGTATAGCGGATGATCCGTTTTTAGCCATTTCCGAGTCCTTTCGTAAAAAAGGTCATAAGTCTCCTATTCACCCCACGCAACTTGAGGACGAGGAAGACAAATAAAGCAGGGCGAACCCCTGCTTTGACGAAGTTGAAAACGCTTACGCGATAAACGGATACTCATGCAGCCCGCAAGTGGGACAATTGGACCTCGCTTTACCAAGCTTTAACTCCCCGAATTCTCCTCGCCACAAATCAAGATGCCGCAAATGACGAATCAAATGTTCCTCATCATCAAGTAAAATTTTCATCGCCTCAGTGGCAGCAAGTGAAGCAACCACTGCAACCGCAGGGGCAATCACGCCCACCGCATCGCAGGATTCAGTAGGACCATCCATTTGCGATGGCGGAAAAAGGCAATGAAAGCAGGGGGATCGTCCCGGAATAAATGGAAACATCATGCCCCGACTCCCTACGGCGGCGGCATATACCCAAGGAATGTTGTTTTTAATTGCCACGTCATTGATGATAAATCGCGCCTCTAAATTGTCCGTCCCATCTAATATCAAATCTACACCAGTCAGGTTCTCTTCCGCATTGTCGCTGGTGATTCTCTTTACGACCGGTTCGACTTCTATATGGTGATTGATCGCCAAAAGATGCGACTCTGCTGCCCGTGCCTTTTCAAGGTGAGCCTTTGCGTCCGCTTCCGTATACAATACCTGACGCTGTAAATTACTCGTCTCCACCTGGTCGGCATCGATCAGACGGATGTATCCCACGCCGGAGCGAGCCATGTGATTAGCCAGCATGCTGCCGATGGCTCCTGCGCCGACAATAGCAACACGTGAATTTTTAAGCTGTAACTGACCTTTTCGACCAATGTGCCGAAAGAGAAAGTGGCGACTGTAACGAAGTGTTTCTTCCGGTGTCAATTCCCGCGCTTCCTTTCTGTCACTGGGGATGCCAATGTTCGTTTTTTGCCCATTCTACTTCGCCGTTTTGATAAAATTCCTTTTTCCATATGGGAACTCGCTGTTTCAGTTCGTCAATCGCGTACTTACCCGCATGAAATGCCGCCTCTCGGTGAGGGCTTGAAACGCCAATCAAAACGCTAGATTCCGTGAGTTCCAAGTGGCCGAGTCGATGCCAGATGGCCACTTTGACGCCGGGGAATTTCGCTTCAGAGTCCTCGACAAGTTCCGCCAGTTTTTTTAATGCCATCACTTCATACGCTTCATATTCCAAAAAAAGCGTGGTTTTGTCCCCTGTGATTTCCCTGACAATTCCAGAAAAAATAACGACTGCCCCGGCCTCCTTTCGCAGCATCGCCTGATACATGGCATCGATAGATAACGGCGCTCTCGTTAATGCGATCATCTTGCCCGCGATCATAGAAGTTTCTTCTCCACCGCTGACCGGAGGAATCACCGCCACCTGGTCTGACTCGTGAACCACCGTATCCAAATCCGCATATTCGTCGTTGACGGCAAACCACGCACGGTCAAGTATCGCTGCGAGCGGAAGGGAGGTCTTCATCATCACTTCTTTGATTTCCTGTAAATTTGCTGAGTCTTTGCCTTCGATCGTCACCTCATAATGATCAGTACCTGCGGCTTCTGCAGCCGATGCGAATAGTAAAATGGAAAGTTTCATAGTACCTCACTCGTTGATTTTTTTAAAAATTATACCCGACCCACGAGGGATTTGCGAGGAACGCATTCTATCGGTACACTTTCAGTAGAACAAAGGCGAGGAGAAGTGGCATGGCTGATCTTACACATTTTGATCAAAAAGGCCGTGCGCATATGGTGGATGTCAGCCATAAAGAAGTCACTACCAGAGTGGCAAAGGCGCGCGCAGAGCTTACGATGAATCCTGATACCATCTTGCGGATCAGGCAGGGAGGAATAAAAAAAGGAGATGTACTGGCGGTGGCACAGGTCGCCGCGATCATGGCTGTCAAAAAAACATCGGATTTGATTCCTATGTGTCATCCACTTCCCGTGACTAGTGTTGCTGTCGATTTTGACTTTCCTGCAAACGACCGGCTGCAACTTGAAGTGGTGGTGCAAACCGATGCCAAGACGGGTGTGGAAATGGAGGCATTGACAGGTGCCTCGGTAGGAGCGCTAACCGTTTATGACATGGTTAAAGCGATCGATCGGGGGATGACCATTAATTTTATCGGGTTGATGGAAAAAAGCGGTGGCAAGAGCGGCACGTTTGTGCGAGAAGATTCAGAGTGAGTGATAGACGCAAGGAGGACAAAGAACATGAGTGCAGAAGAAGCATACAAGATGCAAGTGGCTATCGTGACCGTCAGTGACAGATCCTACGTCGGGTTGAGAGAGGATACATCAGGACCGGCACTCGCTGAATTTATCATTGAACAAGGCCACATGGTCGCCGTCAGGTCGGTGGTTCCGGATGAAGAAGAAGATATCACTTCGATTCTTCTGGAACTTGTGGAGCAGGCCATTCCCTTGATTCTGACCACAGGCGGAACTGGACTTGCGCCAAGAGATGTCACGCCGGAAGCTACTCGTAAGGTGATTGAAAAAGAAATCCCGGGACTAGGTGAGGAAATGAGAAGAAACGGCCTCCTACATACCAGGTATTCATTGCTGTCTCGATCCCTCGCGGGGATTCGTGGCCAATCGCTTATCATCAATTTGCCGGGGAGTCCCAAAGGAGCGCTTGAATCCTTGGAAAGCATCTGGGACGTATTGCCTCATGCGTTGCGACTACTGCAGCAGGAGGACGTCTCGCATCCTGATTAATCCTGTTTTTTCTGTGGAGTTGTTCGGAACAGGTCCGGACGTTTAACGCGGCCGTTCTTTTTGTCGCGATAGTAAATAAATCCTCCCAAGTAGGAGGTGGCAAGGACGGCGATCACGATGCCAAGCACAATGGCCCACCATGCTCCGGCAAATATGCCGTAACGCACTAAACTGATTCCACTGCCTGCGATTAACAGGATGATAAAGAGAACAAGCCAAGAGGCTATGGTTTTCACGAATGCCACCCTTTCCTATGAAATCCTTGCTGATTTTATACTTTACTATAACGTGTTGAGAACGAACGGACAAATTTATTATTGAGGTGGAGGTTGATTTATGCTGCGCATGCTCATTGTCGGTGCAGGTCGAGGTGGTTTGCTCATCGCGCAGGCACTTGGCAGGCAAAAGGAAGTACAAGTCGTGGGGATGGTGGATATTAATCCAGACGCGCCTGGACTCGAGTATGCGAGAGATCAACACATACCAACAAGCCATGATTATCTCCCGTTTTTGGCAGAACCACTTGATTTTATTATCGAAAGCACTGGCAAAAGAGAGGTGTTTTTGGACCTCGCGATGAAAAAATCGCCAGACGTTTCACTGATTGCAGGCAACGTGGCAAAAGTGGTTTTGAACCTGATTTTGCAGCAGGGCAGGCTTGCTGGTGAACTGAGACGTTCCCGCCAGGAACTCGAAATGTTATTGAATGCGGCATACGATGGCATCGTTGCGGTAGATCGTCATGGCCGGATTACTCTTTTCAATGCGGCAGCAGAAAGAATGACTGGTGCAGATGCGAAACAGGCCATCGGGAAGCATGTGCAAGAGGTCATTCCCGATACACGATTGCATATGGTGCTGAAAAGCGGTCAACCGGAACTTCATCGAGTGCAATCATTAGGGGATATTGAGATCATTGCCAATCGGGTGCCTGTACTTGACAAGGACCAACGTGCCATCGCAGCCATTTCCGTTTTTCGGGATGTCACGGAAGTTCGGGAGCTAAATAGCGAAGTGGCAAAATTAAAAGAAACACAAACTCTCCTTCAAGCAGTGATTAGCTCCACGCAAGATGCGATCTCTGTGGTGGACGGGGATGGACGCGGAATGATGATCAATCCTGCTTATACGAGATTGACCGGATTAACGGATAAAGAAGTGCTGGGTTTTCCCGCAGAAGTGGACATTGCAGAAGGTGAAAGCATGCACATGCGAGTGCTTGAAACCAGAAAGGCAGTTCGCAATGTCAAAATGAAGGTGGGTTCAAGGCGCAGAGAAGTCATCGTCAACGTGGCACCGATACTCGTCGGGGACGAACTGAAAGGCAGCGTGGCTGTCATTCACGATGAATCGGAATTGATGGCGCTCGCCCAGGAATTGGAAACAGCGCAGAAACGCATACGTAAATTGGAAGCCAAATACACGTTTGAAGATATCATCGGCCAGAGTTCAGCCATGATGGCGGCACTCGAAACGGCCAAGCAGGCAGCAGCGACCAGCGCCACCGTACTGCTTCGCGGCGAATCGGGATCTGGCAAGGAACTTTTTGCCCATGCCATACACAATGCGAGCGAACGCTGCTATAACCAGTTTATTCGCGTCAATTGCGCTGCCATCAGCGAGTCTTTGCTGGAAAGTGAATTATTTGGTTACGAGGAAGGCGCTTTTACCGGAGCGCGAAAAGGCGGGAAAAAGGGTTTATTTGAAGAAGCGATGCATGGCACGATTTTTCTTGATGAAATTGCAGAACTTTCGCCTGGTACCCAGGCAAAATTGCTTCGTGTACTGCAGGAAAAAGAGATCGTAAGAGTAGGCGGGGCAAAGGCTATCAGTGTTGATGTGCGGGTGATTGCTGCGACTCACGTGAATCTGGAATGGGCGATTAACGAAAAGAAATTTCGTGAAGACTTGTATTATCGATTAAACATGATGCCCATCGTCATTCCGCCGCTACGCTATCGGCAAGAGGACATTGAGCCATTAGTCCACATGTTCATTGAAAAATACAATCACGATTACAGGCGAAATGTGCTTGGTGTCACTGAGGTGGCAATGCGCCGATTGCACGACTATCATTGGCCCGGCAATGTCCGTGAACTTGAAAATGTCATTGGTCGCGCCATGATCAAACTCAATTATTTAGATTCAATGATTGATGCACCACAAATAGAGGTCTACGGAGAAAATCTTTCCAAGAGCGTCATTACGCCGCGATCGGTGGTGACAGGAAAAAAATTGTCGGATGTGATCGAAGAGGCGGAAAAAGCAGCGATTGTGGAAGCGCTGACCTCATGTCACGGCAATCGCGCAGAGGCTGCCAAACAATTGGGGGTATCATTGCGGTCCTTTTATTACAAAATAAGTCGATTAGACATCACCTAATGTATTCAAGTGCTACTGCGCAATTATTTGCATGCAAACTATTGCGATATAGTGCAAATAATTGCAGTTTACTTCCACCTGATGTATGCGCTTTCTTTGATGGAGCGCTGATTTTTTTTTGGCATGAAAATTGCATAATAGACGTTCGAGAATATGAGACACCTGAGGAGGACACATCCGTGGAATTGTTTGAAAAATTAACTCAATATGATTATGAGCAATTGGTTTTTTGTCAAGATAAATCAGCAGGGTTGAAAGCAATCATCGCCATTCACGACACGACACTTGGTCCGGCACTTGGCGGTTGCAGAATGTGGACGTATGCAAGTGAAGAAGAAGCCGTTACAGACGCATTGCGACTGGCGAGAGGGATGACTTATAAAGCTGCGGCAGCAGGACTGAATTTGGGCGGTGGCAAGACAGTAGTCATCGGCAATTCGCGCACTGATAAAAGTGAGGCGCTTTTCAGGGCGCTAGGGAGATTCATTGAAGGATTGCATGGACGCTATATCACTGCGGAAGACGTAGGCACCACCGTTTCCGACATGGATCTGATTCATCAGGAAACTCGTTTTGTCACCGGGATTTCACAGGCTTACGGTAGTTCCGGAAATCCTAGCCCGATGACGGCGCTCGGCGTATTTCGCGGTTTGCAAGCTGCGTCGAAACAAGTCTTTGGCACCGATGATCTGGCAGGGAAAACAGTGGCTATTCAAGGGCTCGGCAGTGTAGGATATGGCCTTGGCAAACACCTGCACGAAGTGGGCGCTAAACTGGTGGTCACCGATATTTCGAAGGACAATGTAGCCCGTGCTGCCGAAGAATTTGGCGCGCAAGTGGTCGATCCAGACGAGATTTTCAGTGTCAAAGCAGATGTGTTTGCCCCTTGTGCACTTGGTGCGATTGTGAATGACAACACCATCGATCAATTCAAAGTCCAGATCATTGCCGGATCTGCCAATAACCAATTGGCGGAAGAGCGTCATGGCGACAAGCTGCACCAGATGGGGATCCTCTACGCTCCAGATTACGTCATTAACGCTGGCGGACTCATCAATGTGGCCGATGAACTCGAAGGGTACCATGCGGAACGCGCAAGAAATAAAGTCGAAGGCATTTATGATATCATGCTGCAACTGTTTGCGATTTCCAAAGAGCACAATATACCTACCTATAAAGCGGCAGATCGCCTGGCAGAATCGAGAATCGAAAAAATGAAGCAAGTACGCAGTACCTTTTTGCCCACCAGCCGCTCTTTACTGACTCATCGTTAATCGATTTCAAAAAGGAAAGAAGGAATGACTTTGAGTGAAACCGTTGACGTGGTCGTCATTGGTGGAGGAACCGGCGGTTATGTGGCAGCAATACGCGGCGCACAGTTGGGACTTAATGTAGTGTTGGTGGAATCGTCAAAACTTGGTGGGACATGCCTTCATGTGGGGTGCATTCCCACCAAGGCGTTACTTCGCTCTGCAGAAGTCTTTGCGACGATGCAGGACGGAGAAAAATACGGCGTTTTGTCTGACGGAATCCGGTTCGATTTGACAAGAGCGATGGCCAGAAAACAACAGATCGTCAGTCAGTTGCAAAAAGGCATTGAATTTCTAATGAAAAAAAATCAGATCCGAGTGATCGAAGGATACGGCAGAGTGATGGGAAGATCGATTTTCTCTCCCACTGCAGGGGCTGTAAGAGTAATGAGCGCAGACGGTGAAGAGGAAATCATTACCCCGCGATATACGATCATTGCCACCGGATCAAAGCCCCGGGAATTGCCGGGAATGCCTTTTGACGGCAACCACGTGTTATCATCAGACGACATTCTGGCGCTTGAAACGTTACCTGAATCAATCATTATCGTCGGTGGAGGGGCTATTGGAATCGAATGGGCCTCACTATTGGCAGATGTGGGAGTCAAGGTGACAGTGGTGGAGGCGCTCTCGAGAATTCTTTTTAATGAAGACGAAGAGATTTCCACTGAAATGACGAGAGTCTTGAAAAAAAGAGGCATCAAGGTCATAGCGAATGCCATTGTGCAAGCGGAAGGGTTTGCAGTGGACGGGCAGTCGGTCACATTGCCGGTGGAAGTGAATGGTCGCACGGAACATCTCACTGCTGGTCAAGTCCTAGTGGCGATCGGCAGGACGGCTAATGTCCATGATCTCGGTTTGGAAGCGACAAATATCCAGATCGAGCGCGGTGTGATTGTGGTCGATGAGGAGATGCGTACTGCGGAAAAAAACATCTACGCGATTGGCGATGTGATCGGCAGATTGCAACTTGCTCACGCAGCAGCCCACGAAGGAATCGTCGCCATGGAATCGATTGCAGGGCTGAAGCCTGAGCCATTGAATTACGATCATGTAGCAAAAGCGACATACAGTCGGCCGGAAGTGGCCAGCATTGGACTGACAGAAGCACAGGCGAAAGATAAAGGATATTCAGTAAAAACAGGGAAATTCCCATTTCGCGCAATCGGCAAGGCGCTGGTTTACGGTGAAGTGGACGGGTTCGTCAAAATTGTTGCTGACGCAGAACGAGAGGATGTGCTAGGCGTGCATATGATGGGACCGCATGTCACGGATCTGATATCAGAAGGGGCGCTGGCGCAAGTACTAAACGCCACCCCATGGGAAATTGGCCACACCATTCACCCTCATCCCACATTGTCAGAAGCTATAGGAGAGGCGGCCCTCGCAGTTGATGGTCGCGCGATACACATATGAGACAGGGAGTGATCGCTTTGAGTCGACACAGTGAACTTGGCCTTCGTGATGAAGACGTGCTCAGCATGTACCGCTATATGCTCCTTGCCAGAACCATTGATGAGCGGATGTGGTTATTGAACCGGGCTGGAAAAATACCATTCGTCATTTCTTGTCAGGGCCATGAAGCCGCTCAGGTGGGAGCCGCTTTTGCGCTGAATCCTGAGAGAGACTATGTGCTTCCTTATTATCGTGATCTTGGCGTTACGCTCAAATTTGGCCAGACTCCAAAAGAAGTAATGCTCAGCGGATTTGCCAAAAAAGAAGATCCCAACAGCGGGGGGCGGCAGATGCCTGGCCATTTTGGCTCTCGAGAAAAGCACATCGTGTCGGGGTCCAGCCCTGTGTCGACGCAAATTCCTCATGCGGCAGGCATCGCGCTGGCAGCAAAAATGAAGCATACACCACTTGTGGCTTATACCTCTTTTGGAGAGGGTTCCAGCAATCAGGGTGATTTTCATGAAGCATGCAATTTTGCAGGCATTCACAAGTTGCCGGTGATTTTTTTCTGTGAAAACAACAAATATGCCATTTCTGTCCCCTATCAAAAAGAAGTGGCAAGCCCACACGTGGCGGACCGCGCTGTAGGGTATGGGTTCCCTGGTGTGGTAGTGGATGGCAATGATCCGCTTGCTGTTTATCAAGTCATGAAAGAAGCGGCAGACCGAGCGCTGCGCGGTGAAGGTCCTACACTGGTAGAGGCGATCGTGTATCGGCTTGTTCCTCACTCCAGTGATGACGATGACAGAGTATACCGATCAAGAGAAGAAGTGGAGGCGGCCAAAAAGGCGGATCCACTGATCACGTTCAAGGATTACCTAATGAAAACAGGCGTGTTGACTGAAGAAGCGGAACAAGCACTTCGCAAGGAAATACTGGATGAAGTCAACCAGGCAACCACTTACGCGGAAAATGCGCCTTATTCCGACCCGGAAGAAGCGCTCAAATACGTGTACGCGGAGTGAGGAGGTGGAGTGATGGCAACTAAACTTTATATTGAAGCGATTCGAGAAGCCATCGCGCAGGAAATGCGCCTGGACGACAGTGTGTTCGTGATGGGTGAAGATGTGGGCGTCCGTGGCGGTGTCTTTCGCGTCACTCAAGGATTATATGAAGAATTTGGCGAGATGAGAGTGATCGATGCACCGCTCGCAGAATCGGCGATTGCAGGGGTGGCAATCGGTGCGGCAGCATATGGCCTAAAACCGATTGCAGAAATACAATTTGCTGATTTTATTATGCCAGCAGTGAATCAGATCATCAGTGAAGCGGCAAAAATGCGGTATCGCTCGAACAATGACTGGCAATGCCCACTCGTGGTTCGGGCGCCATACGGTGGTGGTGTTCACGGGGCGCTTTATCACTCGCAAAGCGTGGAGGCGCTCTTTTATCATGTGCCGGGTTTAAAAGTCATCATGCCATCAACTGCTTATGATGCCAAAGGTTTGTTGATCTCAGCGATTCGCGATCCCGATCCGGTGTTGTTTTTTGAACATAAAGGGTTATATCGCATGGTGAAAGATGAAGTGCCAGAAGAAATTTATACATTGCCAATCGGTAAAGCAGCAGTTAGACGCACTGGTGAGGACATTACCGTCATCACCTATGGACTGATGGCGCATTATGCACTCGAAGCAGCAGAAGAATTGGAAAAAGAGGGGATCTCCACCTATGTCCTTGACCTTCGCACCGTGGCGCCACTTGATAAAGAAGCCATTTTGGAAGCAGTGCGGGCGACAGGGAAAGTGTTGATCATTCATGAGGACAATAAAACAGGCGGAGTAGGAGCGGAAGTCTCTGCCATTATTTCGGAAGAGGCATTGTTTGACCTGGATGCGCCAATCATGCGTTTGTGCGGACCTGATATTCCGGCGATGCCGTTTAGTCCCACGATGGAACGTTATTATATGTTGAATCCGGATAAAGTGGCGGTTGCCATGCGTCAGTTGGCGGCCTTTTAAGGTTTCGGAAGGAGTGATGGAAGTGGCAGAAGTAAAGATGCCGAAACTGGGAGAAAGCGTGACGGAAGGAACGCTCGGTAAATGGTTAAAACAGGTGGGCGATCACGTCCAAAAGTATGAACCGCTGGTGGAAGTGGTGACGGATAAGGTCAATGCGGAGATTCCATCAGATTTTGAAGGTACGCTTACTGAAATTCTGGTGAAGGAAAATGAAACCGTTCGCGTTGGCACAGTCATCGCCACCATGATGGAAGCTGGCGCAGTGGCTGAAGCGATTAAAGAAATTAGCAAAGAAGTAGAAGTTTCCGAGATGGCTACAAATGGGCAGGAACTCTCAATTGAAAAAGAGGCTACCGCATCACAGTCAGTGAATGCTCGCTACTCTCCGCTTGTGTTGAGACTGGCAACAGATCACCATGTCGATTTAGCGCAAGTCAAGGGAACTGGACTCGGCGGCAGGATTACTCGCAAAGACGTGCTCGCATATATTGAAAAAGGTGGTGCAACCGTTCCCGTCGCCACGTCACCAGAAGCTAAGTCAGCCCCTATTTTGGACGAGGCGGCAAAACCTGTGGCGGAAGCCTCTATTCTCACACCTACTACTTCCACCACTGCGATCACTGCCACTAATGGTGCGGCACCAGAGCGCGAGGAATGGATTGCCGTGACACCAATTAGAAAAACTATCGCTACGCGGATGGTCGAGAGTAAACATGAAGCTCCGCACGCTTGGATGATGATGGAGGTGGATGCGACTCCTCTAGTACAGCTTCGGGAAAAACACAAGCGCGCATTTCGAGAGCAAGAAGGCGTCGATCTCACTTTCCTTCCTTTTTTTATCAAAGCTGCAGTCGAGGCGTTAAAAGAATTTCCGCTCGTTAACTCCACCTGGGCAGGAGATAAAATCATCGTCAAAAAAGACGTCCATATCTCTATTGCTGTGGCGACGGCTGATGCGCTCGTCGTTCCTGTATTGCACCATGCAGATCGACTGAGCATCCTAGGGATTGCCAAAGGAATTGCAGACCTTGCATCAAGGGCGCGAGCCAATCAGTTACGTCTTGAGGATGTGCAAGGTGGCACGTTTACAGTCAATAACACAGGTGCATTCGGTTCTGTTTTGTCTCAACCTATTATCAACGCTCCGCAGGCAGCCATCATGACCGTAGAGGCCATTGTCAAGCGGCCAGTCATCAGGAAAGACGATAGTATTGCTATTCGCTCTATGGTAAACTTGTGCATGAGTCTTGATCATCGAGTGCTGGATGGTTGGGTGGCAGGCCAATTTATGCGTTCAGTCAAAGAACGAATAGAAAGCATCGACGATCAATACCGCCTATATTAGTGTCGCATCAGCGCGCGAAAGGAGCGAAGAAGGTGAAGGACAACACAACCGCTTCGAATGGATCACAACGCCCGCTGCGCAGGCCTGCGTGGTTGAAGGTACAATTGCAAACAGGCGGAGATTTTCAGGAAGTGCGCCATATTATGCGAAGTTCAAAACTTCACACGGTATGCGAAGAGGCCAAGTGCCCCAACATTTATGAGTGTTGGTTTCACAAGACGGCCACCTTCATGATTCTTGGCGACACTTGTACAAGAGCGTGTCGTTTTTGTGCTGTTCACAGCGGCAAGCCCACGATACAAGACCTTGAGGAACCCTTGCGTGTGGCAGAGGCTGTTGTCGATATGGGATTGCGTCATGTGGTGATCACTTCCGTTGCAAGGGATGATTTGGAAGATGGCGGCGCAAGCATTTTCGCAAAAACGATCGAAGAAGTACGTAATGCAAAACCGGACTGTACGATAGAGGTCCTGATTCCGGATTTTATGGGGAATTGGGATGCGCTTCAACTGGTGATGGATGCGAAACCTCACGTGTTGAATCACAACATTGAGACGGTGAGACGCCTTTCTGATGGAGTTCGTTCCAAAGCGAAGTATGATCGAACGTTAGAATTGTTAAAGACAGCGAAATCTATGCAACCGCAAATTCCCACCAAGTCGAGCATCATGGTGGGAGTCGGCGAAGAGGTAAATGAAGTACTGGAGACGCTCGATGACCTCAGAAATGCTGGGGTGTCCATCGTGACGATTGGGCAGTACTTGCAGCCCACTCGAAAACACCTGAATGTGATGAAGTATTATACTCCCGAAGAATTTACGTTTTTTAAGGATGAAGGAAAAAAACGCGGCTTCGACCATGTGGAATCGGGACCTCTTGTCAGAAGTTCCTACCACGCTCATGAGCAGGCAAGCGGCGTGTTACAAGTTCAAACTAACCATTGAAGTAAAAACCGGAGGACGCGTCCCCCGGTTTTTTTAGAAATGATGATACTTATTTATAAAAATCGCGGTTTTTTGCAATCCACTCTTTTTCCGAATCCGGCACAAAATCTTCCTGATATATGGCGGATACGGGGCATACCCCTTCACAGGCACCGCAGTCAATACAGGTGTCCGGATCAATCAAATACGTCTCTCCCGCGTCATGGATTGCATCGACAGGGCAGGCTTCCACACAAGATGCATCTTTGGTTCCTATGCATGGCGATGTAATGACAAATGCCATCATTAATCCCTCCTCATTACTCACTCTAATACCATTCTGTCTAAAGGGTTATGTTATTAATCACAGCCTTCAAAAAGTGTGACGCGTCTCACAATGCGCAATGTTATCTTGAGTCATAATAAACCCGTCACTAAAATTTAACGGGTGAGTAAAGGAGAAGAAAATTGATGAATATTGAAAGTGCAGCCATTGTGATTGACGTCAGGCAGTTTGCGCCTGTCTATAAGCATCAAATTATTTTTGCGGCCTGGGAAGCTTTAACAAACGGCGCGAAAATGTACCTCATCAACGACCATGACCCAAAACCGCTTTATTACCAATTGGCGGCAGAGTATCCGGGCTCGTTCAGCTGGAATTACATTGAATCTGGCCCGGAAATCTGGCGGATTGAAGTGCTGAAGTCGCTCGAGGGACAAAGCGGGAACGTGGCAAGATAGGAGGGTGATCAAGTTGGCACGACAGATCATTGAGCTAGACGTTAGAGAAATGTTAAAAACAAAGCAGGATCCATTTGAACGGATTATGGCAACAGTTCAACAGCTGGAGGCAAATGACGTGTTAGAACTTCATGCCACTTTCAGACCTGAACCGCTCCTTAAAGTACTGGGTAAACAGGGATTCCGACATGCCGTTGTTGAAGAGGCAACTGATCATGTGATCGTTCAGTTTTATAAAAGTAGAGAGGATCTGCCGATATTTCATTTGGATAACCGGGGACTCGAGCCGCCGCAACCGATGGTGAGGACACTCGAATTTCTCGATCAAGAAACACAGTGTCAAAATGGAACGATGGGTGTTGAAATATGGAATGAACGCGTACCTGCGTTACTTCTTCCAGAACTCACTGAGCGTGCTTTTGAGTTTCAGGTTACGGATGAAGAAGAGGGAACAGTGAGAGTAAAAATCTTTCGCAATCAGTAAGAAAGGGTGTGAATAAAGTGCAAACACTGGCACGCACACCTGCAGGGGGGATCACCACTAGTCAATCTCCTCCCTTTTCTCTTCCCATTCGCTATATGTTGCTTGGAATGGTTGGTTTTCTTGTCTTTGCAGTCGATCTCGTCATTCAATCAAGCGGGTTAAACGGGCATAACACGTTTCTTCCCAGTATCGTGGCGTTAACCCATCTTTTGACACTGGGATCGCTACTTGCTTTTGTGATGGGGGCAGTATATCAACTTTCGACCGTAGCGTTTTTAGTTCCGATCAAAACGGTGACGGTTGCAAAATGGAATTTCTGGCTATATGCCATCAGCATAGTAGGACTCATCATTTCAATGATGGTCTGGTGGGTGATGGGGCTGATGATTTTTGGAACGTTAGCGGTGATCGCCATTTATCTATACTCCCTCATCATCATCTGGTCTGTCATGGCGACGAATCTCAGAGGTGCCATGCAATGGTTTGTCCTCTCGGCTCATGTCTATCTGATCGTTGCGGTCAGTCTGGCGCTTTTACTTATAATTTCGTTTATGGTTCCCGGGTTTCTCGCTAATGTTTATCAACCACTGCTTCTCTCCCACATCATTTTTGCAGCGGGCGGGTTTTTCACATTCCTTGCGATGGGATTCAGTTTTAAGCTGCTGCCAATGTTCACCTTGTCTCACGGATTTTCAACGTCCAGGCAAAAATGGACATTGATTCTCCTTCACATTGCGCTTTGGGCGTTTATTGCAGGCATCTGGCTAAATGACCGAAGTGCATTATGGGTCGCAGGCATCATAGGTATCGCAGCTTTTATCAACCATCTCTTCGATGTGAGAGGAATTATGAAAAAACGCTTGCGTAAAAACACGGAGGCTCCAATTTATGCGGTGTTAATTGCTGCCTATTCGGGAGGTTTCGCTTTCTTGCTGCTTTTTGTTCAACTGGGAGTGGCATTGCAGATTGCAGGCTGGCAGGAGATCGTGACTTTTTATCTGATGGGATGGATCACGTTGACGGTGATGGGATTTGCCTATAAAATCATCCCATTTTTAATCTGGAACGAACGATTCAGAAAAAAAATAGGGAAGGAAAAGACCCCGATGATTGCCGACCTGCTCCACCCCAATCGGGCAAAACCGGTATTGATTGGATTTTTGGCGGGACTTATCTTGTTGACGGTATGCTCATTGATGGAATGGATTCCCGGTACTGTGATCGGGACCTTGATGATTGGTGCTTCCATCGCAGTATTTGCCATCCAGTTATTGCTTGTCGTTAATCTTAAAAAAGTGGGAAAGGAGCGGTAGGGACATGATTGATCTGGATGAAGTGAGGGAAAAACTCAAAGAAGTTTATGATCCTGAAATAGGAATCAATGTGGTGGACCTTGGCTTGATTTATAAACTTGAAGAGGTAGAAGAAGGCACCCTGCACATTGAAATGACCATGACTACGCCAGGATGTCCTGCGCATGATAATATCAGTCAGGCGGTCGAATGGACGGCATCACTGGCAGCTGGTGTGGGGTTGGTAAAAGTGGATGTGGTGTGGGACCCGCCCTGGTCACCGGAAAAAATGTCTGAAGCGGCTCGTGCGCAACTTCATTTTTAAGAATGTAGGTGGTAGCAAGTTTGATTGAGGAGAATCGTCAAATTGAAAAGCTTCACCATGATGCCTCCGAATTTCTAGCCACTTATGAAGCACTCAAAGACAGTCACGTGTTAACGCTGTTTAACAATAAGATGAATGATTTGACGCTCGCACTACTCAACCATTTTGGGAAAGAGGACAGCCATTTGTTTCCCATAGCAAGCCATCTCATGACTTCAGTGGAAAAGGCGGAAATTGCCCGCGAATGAGCGCATGTATAAGTGAAAACGGTGAATGAACATGTATCTCTATTAAATGCCCGTCTGCACGATGAGACGGGCTGATCTTTTGAATCACAGCATCAATCAAAATAGCATGTATACAAATGGGCAACTTGTTGAGAGATTCAGGATGTGATAAGAATATACTTATCAATTATTGATATGTATAGGGGGGATCGAAATGAGGGGCATCTTCAATTCTTTTGCCATCAAAAATTATCGCTGGCTGTGGATGATCACTACGCTTACCAACGCTGGATCCTGGACGTTTACGCTAGTGGTGACCTGGCAGGCATATGCACTCACTCATTCCTCCACGTGGTCAGGCGCGATGATGTTTGCGACACTCATCCCAAACAT
>JAJYOE010000041.1 GCA_021785975.1 Bacillota bacterium
GAATCATCGGCGCCGTGTCTGATTTGTTTAATGTAAAAAAAGAATGGGAAACCGCGATCGAAACAGCGCTTGGCGGCAGCGTGCAAAATGTCGTGACAAGCACAGAGGAAGCAGCACGTAAAGCCATTGCTTTCCTGAAAAAAAATAACCTTGGCAGGGCGACTTTTTTACCTCTTGCAGTATTGTCGGGAAGACAGATTCCTTTTAAAGACAAACAGGAAGCAGGGCTCTCGGCAGGCTTTGTCGGCGTCGCCTCTGAACTCGTGGAGGTAGAACCTCGACTAACGGCTGTGGCAGAATTTTTGTTGGGGCAGGTATTGGTGGTGGGAAATTTGGAAGAAGCGAACGCCATTGCCGCCAAACTCCACTACCGATACCGAATCGTCACGCTCGAAGGCGATGTGGTGCATCCTGGTGGCTCTATGACAGGCGGAAGTCAGAACAACCGCGGATCCGGGTTGCTTGCTCTCCATCGAGAAATCGAAGAAATACAAGTGCACTGGCAGGACGTTGAACGCCAATTGCAATTGGTTCGCGGCGAAGTGGAAACCGCAATGCAGAAAGAGCAGGATATCCAAAAAGGGTGGGGTCTGCTGGAAGAACGCCACCGTCAGATGGGACAAACGATTCGCGACAAGGAGAACGAGTGGCATTTACAAGCGATCACCTATGAGCGGCAAGCAGAGCATGTAAAGGCGTTACGCCATGAAGTGGCTCGATTGCAAGAGGAATATGAAGCATATCAGTTACAAAGATCGCAGTTTGAAGAGGAAGTCACTGCCATCGAAACGCAGGTTTCGGTGACCGAACAAACCATTTTTCAGCTGGAACAGCAAATTACTGAAGAAGAGGCAAAGCAGGAAGAGCATCAGGACGAGTGGACAGAATGGAGAGTCAAACTCGCGGAGAGTGAAGAGGCTCTTCGCAGTATAGAAGCTTCCCGGCAGCGCCTGAATCAGGATCTTGCACAGCATAGGATTCAAGAGGAAGAAGGACTGACGACGCTGCGTAGCCTGGAAGGCAGAATGGAGTTGCATGAAAAAGAAGAACGCCGGTTGCTTGCCGAGCGGGATAAATGGCGGAGCCAATTAACAAAAGTCGAAGAAGCTTTGAAAAGCGCCCTAGCTGTTCGGCAGGAGCATTCAGATGCGTTTGGCGACGTAGAGGCGCAAGTGCAAACCATTCGAAATGTCCGTCGTCAGAAAGAAGGACAATTGCATGAATGGCAGGTTCAACTCGGTAAATGGTCGGTGGAACTTTCAACGAAAGAAAATGAACTTCGCGAAAAGCACGGGATTGGCATTGAACTCGCGAGGACGCGATATCCGCTGACCCAACCGCTTGCAGAATCGAAGAGACAACTTGCAAGTCTTCGCGAGGAACTGAAGCAGTACGAAGGAGTCAACCTCGGCGATATTGAGGAATATGAGCGATTGCGCGAACGCCATCGCTTTTTGGCGGAGGAAGAATCAGACCTACAACAGGCGCAAACCCAACTGCGGGAATTGATCGCCGAAATGGATGCGGAAATGGGCAAGCGCTTTATGGAGACGTTTATGCAGGTGAGAACTCATTTTCAGGAAGTATTTCAGACGTTATTTGGCGGGGGACGCGCCGATTTAAGATTGACCGGTTCTGGCGATCCGCTGACGGATGGAGTAGATATATTAGCAGAACCTCCAGGTAAAAAATTGCAAATTCTTTCGCTATTATCTGGCGGGGAACGAGCGCTTACTGCGCTGGCATTGCTTTTTTCCATTTTGAAAGTCCGCCCGGTGCCGTTTTGCGTGCTGGACGAAGTGGAAGCGGCACTGGATGAAGTAAACGTCGCCCGATTTGCGGAGTTTTTGAAGCAATTTTCTCAGGAGACGCAATTTGTCATCATCACGCATCGGCGAGGTACGATGGAATCAGCAGATGTGCTTTACGGTGTCACGATGCAGGATACAGGGGTTTCCAAATTAGTATCGGTGCGAGTGATGGAAGAGACCGCTTGATGGGAAGCAAAAGGGGAAGGTGAAGGCGAGTGGGTTTTTTTCAACGTCTTAAATCAGGGCTGGCAAAAACCCGCCAAGCGTTTACGGACAGAATCAGGGACGTCCTTGGCAGACGCAAAATCGATGACGATGTCTATGAAGATTTAGAGGATATTCTGCTTGGCGCAGATTTAGGCGTATCCACAACGGAAGAATTATTGAACGCCCTGGTGAAAGAGGCGAAACGCAGAAAGCTGGAGACAGCCGATCAACTGATCCCGGTGCTGCGTGATCTGATCCTTGAAATCTTTAAGGAGAATAACATAGAGGTGCCAGCAGCGCCAAGAGGTCTGCAGGTTCTCCTCGTCGTCGGCGTCAATGGAGTGGGCAAGACGACCACCATTGGAAAACTGGCTCACCACTATCTCTCGACAGGTAAAAAAGTGCTGTTGGCCGCGGGGGATACGTTTCGGGCGGCGGCCATTGAACAACTGGCGGTATGGGGAGAGAGAGCCGGAGTGGACGTAATCCGGCAGAACCAGGGTGCGGACGCGGCGGCGGTCATTTTTGACGGCATCCAGGCGGCCAAAGCCAGGTCGGCAGACCTTCTCATTTGTGATACGGCAGGCCGATTGCAAAATAAGGCACACCTCATGGAGGAACTACAGAAAATCCATCGCATCATCAAACGAGAAGTGCCGGACGGAAACCATGAGGTGCTTCTGGTGCTGGATGCAACGACCGGTCAAAACGCCATTGTGCAGGCCAAGGTGTTTAATGAGGTGGCAGAATTGACCGGTATTGTCCTGACCAAACTGGACGGCACTGCAAAAGGCGGTGTGGTGATCGCGATTCAGCAGGAATTAAAAATCCCCATTCAATGGGTGGGAGTGGGAGAAGGCATGGACGACTTGCAGCCATTTTCTGCGCAGGAATTCGTGGAGGCATTGTTTGAAAAAGTGTGACAGCGCCATGTGACAAGGAATTTTACTTGACAGTGCGAATGTGCTACTGTATGCTGTGAAAGTCGGATGCAAGGTGGAGGTCCCATGCTGGAAAAAGCCGTGGAAACCGGCATGCTTTATGACTATTACAGTGGCTTGTTAACTGACAAGCAGCGTCAGATCATGGAACTCCGTTTGGTGGAGGATTTATCGCTGGCTGAGATCGCTGAGCAATTGTCGATTTCCCGACAAGCGGTTCATGATGCGATCCAACGGACGACTCAGCAGCTTTTTGACTATGAGGACAAGTTGGGGTTGGTAAAGATCGGCCACCTCAGGAACGCCAAATTACAGGTACTGGAAAGCCGACTTCGCGAAAAGGGTTGTCTTAGCGAAGATGTCGGCAAATTGATCACTGAGCTCATGGATTGAAGTGGGAGTGAACCTGCGTGTTTGATACGCTGACGAATCGTTTACAAGGGGCATTTCAACGCCTGCGGGGCAAGGGCCGGTTGACGGAAGATGACGTCAAGGAGGCCATGCGCGAAGTTCGGCGCGCCCTTTTGGAGGCGGACGTCAACCATGTAGTAGCAAAAGAATTTACGGAACGCGTTCGGGAAAAGGCGGTAGGCCAGGAAGTCCTGCAAAGTTTGACTGCCGCTCAGCAAGTGGTCAAAATCGTCCACGATGAACTGATCGACTTGATGGGTGGCTCTCAGGAAAAAATTGCGCGTGCCTCAAAACCTCCCACTGTGGTGATGATGGTTGGGTTACAGGGGGCCGGCAAGACCACTGCCGCGGCCAAACTGGCACGTTATCTGACGATGCAGGAACACCGCCGTCCGCTGCTGGTTGCGGCAGATATTTACCGACCGGCCGCGATCGATCAGTTAAAGGTGCTTGGGGAACAAGTGAAGGTTCCCGTTTTTTCGATCGAGAGCGGGGCAAAGCCTCAGGAAATCGTTCAAGGTGCGCTAGCAGAAGCAAGGCGCGGTGGATACGATTATGTGCTGGTGGATACGGCAGGACGGCTGCACATCGATGAAGACTTGATGAAGGAACTCGATGATCTCGTGGAGATTGCGAGTCCAGATGAGATTTTGTTGGTCATTGACGCGATGACAGGTCAGGATGCCATCAACGTCGCACAAAATTTTCACGATCGACTCCATCTAACAGGGCTTGTGTTGACCAAACTCGACGGCGACACAAGAGGCGGCGCGGCACTGACCGTGCGGCACGTGACCGGATGCCCGGTGAAGTTTGTGGGTACCGGAGAGAAGACGGACGCGCTTGAACCTTTTTATCCTGATCGTTTGGCATCGCGGATTCTTGGCATGGGCGATGTGCTGACGTTAATTGAGAAAGCGCAGGCCACGTTTGATGAGAAGGAAGCGAAGGACCTCGAAGCGAAGATTCGCCGCAATGAATTTACACTGGAAGATTTCTTGAATCAATTGCGACAAATGCGCAATATGGGGCCTCTTGATCAGCTGCTCGGTATGATACCGGGGATGAACAAGCTGAAGCAGCAAATGGAAGGCAGGTCCATTGACGAAAGCCAGATTGGCAAGGTGGAAGCCATCATTTTGTCGATGACGCGGGAAGAACGACAAAAGCCAGAGCTCGTGATGAAAAGCTCGAGCCGCAGGGTGAGGGTAGCTAAAGGCAGCGGCACTCAGGTTAAAGACGTCAATCAGTTATTGCAGCGTTTTGAAGAGATGCGCAAGATGATGAAGATGTTCAGCGGTCCTGGCGCGAAGCGTAAGATGCGTGGTCTCGGCGATTTGACAAGCGCCATGCAAGGAGGTTCAGGCACTGCCCAGCCACGGACCCATCGTCACAAAAAGAAAAGATAGATTCAGATTACATCAAGGAGGTGAAGTAAAATGGCAGTGAAAATTCGCTTAAAAAGAATGGGTGCAAAGAAAAGCCCATACTACCGTGTCGTCGTAGCAGACTCTCGTTCACCGAGAGACGGTCGTTTTGTCGAAGAGATCGGCACCTATAATCCGTTGACCAATCCGGCACAAATCCAAATTAAGGAAGATCGTGCATTGTACTGGTTGCAAGTGGGAGCACAACCTTCGGATACCGCTCGTTCGTTGCTCAGTAAAGTCGGCGTGATGAAAAAGCATCATGAATCCCGTCACAGCAAAGCATAAGTCGGCACTCCTAACAGGGAGTCGCGGAGGCGATTGGCATGAAAGAATTGATTGAATTGATCGTACGCCATTTGGTGGATCAACCGGATGAAGTGAAAGTCCGCGAAGTCGAGACGGAGCGGGGAGTTACGTTTGAACTGAGCGTAGCTCCAGAGGATATCGGTAAAGTGATCGGCAAAGGCGGGCGCACTGTCAAATCAATTCGTACCGTTGTGGTTGCGGCGTCATTTCCAGAGAGAAAGAACGTTTCTATCGAAATCATGTAAGGTGGGGCAGGACGGGATCGTCAAGCCCCGTTTTGCCATTTTAGCAGTTTAGTTAGTAACTAGTAAGCAGTGTAGGAATAACAAAAAAGGAGTGTTGGATTTGATATCCATCCGTCAACCCGTTACCATCAAGATCATTTTAACCGAAGAGACTAAGCAGGCATGGCTTGCCGAACTGAGAAGACTTGTCAACAGCACCATTGCAGAACTAGAGGAACTGGAATTCAGAAGCAAACAGTGGCTGCGCGATGCGGAAAAGCAAGGTGAAGGGGCTGTCCAGGCCACGGAAGAACGGATTGAGCAGGAAAAGGCACAACGCATCGAACAAAGAGAGCAACTTATTCAACAATTAACGTCCATTCAACAAATGGATATCGGCTCTGAAGTGGCGAATGGGACCGTGGAAACATCGGTCGACGTAAAAGTGGGAGATCCGTGGGATTCGATTGCCCAAGGCAGCGAAATCGTCATTAAAGATGGTGTAGTGGTGGAAATCAGGCAAAACGGACAAGTGCTCGAGAGTTAATCGTACGTTGACGATGTCCTAGGAGGTTTAACAGCTTTGGGAGAAATGTTTACTGTCGGCACGATCGTCGGTCCCCATGGATTAAAGGGGGAAGTGAGAGTGTTTTCACGAACCGATTATCCCGAATTGCGGTTTGCTCCTGGCTCCAGATTGCTGATATTTCATCAAGGTAAGCAGTCGCCTGAAGAAATAGTGGTCAAGTCTTCCCGCATCCACAAGTCGCTTTACCTGGTGCAATTTGAAGGGTTTGACACCGTGGAAAGGGTGGAAAAGATGAGAGGGGCAGAATTGAAGGTACTTCGGTCAGATGCACCTCCTTTGCCAGAAGGTGAATATTGGATTGACGATTTGATCAACTGCCAGGTAGTGACAGAAGATGGCGAGGTTTTAGGGCTACTTACGGATGTGTTGACTCCTGGAGCTAACGACGTCTACGTGGTGAAAAAGCCCGGTCGCAAAGATGTATTGATTCCTGCAATTCCCGAGTGTGTCCTGAAAGTAGATGTCGAAAACAAACACATGCTCGTTCATTTGATGCCGGGACTCATTGACGAAGCTTAAGGAAATGGCGAGGGCTATTCATTGAACATTGATGTGCTGACGTTATTCCCCGAGGTATTTGATACCTATTTGCAAACCAGTGTGATCAAACGTGCCCAAGACTCCGATGCCGCGCGGGTGCGGCTGGTAAATTTCAGAGATTATTCAATGGATCGACACCACACCGTAGATGATTATCCGTTTGGCGGAGGGGCAGGGATGGTCTTAAAGCCTGAACCCCTTTTTCGTGCCGTAGAAGCTTTAAACGAGGATGAAATACCTATCGAGCGTATCATTCTTCTTTCTCCACAGGGACGGCCATTTACACAAAACGTCGCAAAGGAGCTTTCTTCTGTCAAGCGAATGGTGCTGATATGCGGGCATTATGAAGGTTTTGATGAGCGCATACGCGAGCATCTAGTGACAGATGAAGTTTCGATTGGCGACTATGTGTTAACTGGAGGAGAGCTTGCAGCACTAGTGGTGATGGACGCAGTGATCAGGTTGATCCCCGGCGTTTTGGGGAATCCCGATAGTGCGGGCAGCGATTCTTTTTCAAACGGATTGTTGGAGCATCCTCAATACACGAGGCCACGTAAGTATCTAGATTGGGTAGTCCCAGAGGTATTATTATCGGGCAACCATCAGGAGATTGCCAAATGGCGGCATGAGCAGTCGCTGCTGCGCACGCTGCAAAGAAGACCGGAATTATTAAACGATAGACAATTATCTGATTCTGATCTCGAATGGCTGAAGCATCAAGCAAATAAAGAGCCCACCGTTTGAAATCATCTTGACTGTATCCCTTTGATGAAGTCTTTGGTGGGCTCAACGTAAAGTATGATCAAAGTAGAAAAACTGTGTGGGCGAACTTGCAAAAATGGCGTCAAAAGAACGTGGAAATAACGCTTGCTTTTTTTCTAATAATAATTATAATAAATCTTAATCTTATATCGAAGGATCCAAAGATTCATTGCGGTTTGTTATTCTTTACATTTGGATAAGGGTTCAAATGGAAGGGATAATAAGGGATCGGTAATGAAGCTGGACTGGATACATCGGTTTCATGTGTCACTGAGGTGACAGTATGAGCCGTTTTCTTTTTTTAAGGAGGTGACAGTTTGTCCAAGGGGGAATTGGAGGACAAAATCAGCAAACTACTTTCCCGATGGGAGAAGGATTATCTAGGAAGAGGTTCACTTGTAGTCAAAACAGATATTTTACGCAACATGGTGATCGTCGTGCTAAAAGGAGTGCTAACTCCTGCAGAAGAAAAGTTGGTTGTTACCCAAGAAGGACTAATGGCCATTAAGCGCATGCGGTCTGATCTGGTGGAGTCAGGCGTAGATCACCTATATTCATTAGTGGAAGAAGCCACAGGAACTAAGGTGACGAGTTTCTTTACCGATATTAGCACTAGATCTGGTGAACGCGTAATGGTGTTCATGATGGATTCAAGTTTAGACTGAGAAGAACTTACAAAAAATAAAAACGCCGGAAGATGAACAGAATTCCCTAGTGAATGGGGAAGTTTGCCGTAAGCCGGAGGGAAGAGCAAATAGTTGCTCATTTCCTCTGGCTTTTTTGTTAGATCAAATGCAGGTTGAATGTGGCGATCAGGAGGTGAAAGGATTGATGCCGGGGTTTCATTTAGGGGAGTCAGATTCATTAAAAAAAGTTTTAGTTTTGAGTGATTTGATTGCTCATTCACCATTTGAGGAGGCGCTCAACAATTGGCTGTATGCACAAAAGGTGGCGGTAAAAATATTTTTTTGCGAAGGAGTTTGGGTATGGGATCCTTACGACTCGCTCATCAGAACGTTACTATTTGAGCTCCACCGTGATTCTTCCTATGAAGAGGTGTGGATTATCGGATGTGATGAGAATAAGCGTGGGATTTTACCACCAAATCAAATTGAAAATTCCACTAGCGCAGTATCGTTTATTTTCCGGCACGTTAAAAACCTGGAGATGGATGATTGGTGTGGACGCCACCAGGATTTTCGAATGAATATCAGCAAAACAGTGAACCTGCTTGAAGCTCATCCCTTTTTACCTAAAAATGTAAACGTCAAGGGATTTGTCTATCAGACTGCAAGCCAAACTTTTAATTTTGTAGAAAGCAATCATTTGATACCAATGAAGGAGGTTCATAAATCATGATGGATTGCCCGGTTTGTGAAGGAAATGGAGAAATTGAATGCAAACACAGTCAGGACCATTTATCAGATTGTACGCATTGCCATGGACAGGGAGTAGTGGTGTGCCACTATTGCGAAGGCAGCGGCGTGCTGGAAGTCAACTCGTAAAAACAAAGTAAAAGACAAGATGAAAACACAAAGGAGAAATCAGGATGAATAAAACGCCAATCAGTGTCGCCTATGGAGATGGCATCGGACCCGAAATCATGGAGGCTACATTAACTATTATTGAAGCGGCCGGCGCGCAACTCGAAATAGATGTGGTGGAGATAGGAGAAAAGGTATATGAGCGCGGCATCGATACGGGGATGGATCCAAAGGCATGGGATAGTCTGAGAAGAACGAAAGTTTTCTTAAAGGCTCCTATTACAACACCACAGGGAAGCGGCTATAAAAGTCTCAATGTCACGACACGAAAGGCGCTGAATTTATATGCCAATGTGCGTCCGGCGGTATCTTACAGCCCATTTGTACAAACCAAACACCCGGCGATGAATGTAGTGATCGTCAGAGAAAATGAAGAGGATTTGTACGCTGGCATCGAACATCGTCAGACCAATCAGGTATATCAGTGCCTGAAACTGATCACCAGACCTGGTTCGGAACGAGTGATTCGCTACGCGTTTGAGTACGCAAGAGCCAATCAACGCAAGAAAGTCAGTTGTTTTGTGAAAGATAACATCATGAAATTGACTGATGGTTTATTTCATAAGGTGTTTGATGAAATTGCCAAAGAATATCCAGATATTGAACATGAAACGTGGATTGTGGATATTGGTGCAGCCAAACTAGCGGATACGCCGGAAAATTTTGATGTCGTCGTGATGCCTAATTTGTATGGAGATGTACTGTCTGACGTGACGGCTCAACTATCTGGATCTGTGGGGCTTGCAGGTTCAGCCAATATTGGAGACGAATGCGCAATGTTTGAAGCCATTCACGGTTCGGCCCCTCGACGTGCGGGGCAAAATCTAGCCAATCCTTCCGGTCTATTGCTCGGTGCGGTGATGATGCTGGTGCACATTGGTCAGGGGGATGTCGCGAGTAAGGTGCATAACGCATGGTTAAAGACGATGGAAGACGGTGTGCATACGTATGATATTTACCGTGAAGGGATCAGTAAAGAAAAAGTCGGAACAAAAGAATTTGCACAGGCCGTGATCAGTCGTTTAGGAATGGTACCAAGCGTATTGCCGAAGGTCTCTTACCAAGGCACATCCTCATTTATGAAGGGGATCCAATCAAAACAAGAGGAAGAGAAAAGATTGGAAGGTGTCGATGTATTTCTGGACTGGAAGTCAGGCACGCCGGATCAACTTGGGCATCATTTACAAAAGGTAAAAACAAATAATTTGGCATTACGTGTGATCACCAATCGTGGAATCAAGGTGTGGCCCAACGGATTGCCAGAAACCTTTTGTACGGACCACTGGCGTTGTCGTTTTCAACCCCAACCCGGTGACACGATCGACAATTTGGACGTTGTCGAACTACAAAAGGAAGTGATTAAGGCTGGCTTTGACGTCATTAAGACGGAGAATCTGTACTCATTTGACGGAGTGCCAGGCTTTTCAGCGGTACATGGTTAAGAGAAAAACTGATGTGGATTGCAAATAAAATGTAACGCATATTAAGCTTCAGAGTGCTTAATAAGGGCTCTGAAGCTCGTTATATTGATGATTTGTAGCATTATTATTACCGCTTTGCTAAATGGCATTGTCTCCCTATTCATCGTGACATTTTTACTAATGAATTATAGGGTGACAATTTCACTGACGAATA
>JAJYOE010000014.1:0-23478 GCA_021785975.1 Bacillota bacterium
GTACCTTGGGAGCAATTTTACGGTGGATCTTTTAAAGTGCAAAAACTGCGGTCATGTCTTGATCACAGAGGATCTGGCGCTTGGCAAGATGCTCGAAGTGGAGAAAATGCTCGAGGATAAGTAGCTCGAGATTCGATAGATTGAGGCTGAGTCGCGCGCGGATAAGTCGTGGAGATAGGTCGCGAGGATGACACGGCGAGTGTGAAGGAGCAGGGGCGATGGGGGCAACGGGGAAAGTAAACCTCTATGAGGGAAGCGAAATTCGCGAGGCAACTGGTGACGCCATCCGCCCCGGTGGGCTGTCACTGACGGAACGGGCGCTCTCTTTATGCCATTTTTCGCCGGGAGATAAGTTGCTGGACGTGGGGTGCGGGGTAGGTGCCACGGTGGAGCATCTGCTGACTCATCATCAGCTTGACGCTGTGGGAGTGGACCCGTCTCCGCTGCTGCTCGAGAGCGGGTTTGAGCGGCGGGCCGACTTGCCGCTGATGATTGGCGCGGGGGAAAATTTGCCGTTTGAAAAAGGGGAAATGGAAGGACTTTTCGCGGAATGCACGGTGTCGGTCATGCATGATGTGGACCGTGCCATTGGTGAATTTTCAAGAGTATTGAAGCCTGGTGGAAGGCTTGTCATCAGTGACCTGTATGCGCGCGATCCGGAAGGGGTGCCGGATTTGCGCAAATTGCCGATGAATAGTTGCCTAAGCGGGGCAATGACCAAAGAAGCGTTGCTCGAGAAGTTAGCGGAAAACGGGTTCGAAGTGGAGTGGTGGGAGGACCATTCGAGGCTGCTTGCGGAACTCACTGGCCAATTGATGTTTAATAGCGGGTCGCTCGAGATCTTCTGGGGGCAATCGACCTGTGGCGCGGTGGATTGCTGGGATGTGGCGAAGGCGGCGGATCGGTCAAAGCCAGGGTATTTTTTGTTGGTGGCAAGAAAAGTCGGGGAGGTGTCATAGGGCGTGCTGAATGACGACATGATGCGCATGTTGCAACTCTACCGGGAGGGCTATAACTGCAGTCAGATCCTGATGACGTTGGGACTCGAAACGATGGGTAAGGAGAATTCCGACCTCGTGAAGGCGATTGCGGGGCTTGGCGGGGGAATCGGGTTTACTGGGAAAACCTGTGGCGCGCTGACGGGCGGCGCCTGCCTTTTGAGCCTATATGCGGGAAAAGGGATGCCGGATGGGAAAAATGACGATTTTTTCTCGATGGCTATGATTTCTGATTTGACGGATTGGTTTGAAGAGACGATTGGGAAGGCGCATGGCAGCATCAATTGTGAAGCGATTATCGGAGACGATCTCGAAAACAAGATGCCTACGCCCGCCTGCGCGACGATCATTGGCGACACGTACAACAAAATCAAAGAAATATTAATCGCAAACGGGGTCGATCCGACAGATGGCTAAGGCGATGGAAGTCATGCGCGGGGCGGCAACCATGGATGACGGAATCCTGCTTTCAAAGACGGTGAGTCTATGTCCGGAGTGTCTGCGGCGTATCCCAGCGAAGAGAATCGCGCGGGGCGATACGGTGTATATGGAAAAAACCTGCCCGGAGCACGGCGCTTTTCGCACGAAGATCTGGCAGGGATTGCCGACTTTTACGACCTGGGTGAGGCCGAAGATTCCGGGAAAAATCCAGCACCCCTACACTGAGGTGAAGCGTGGGTGTCCGTATGATTGCGGGCTTTGTCCGAGTCATCGCCAGCACACCTGCACGGCAGTGATTGAGGTGACGCAGCGCTGTAATTTGCACTGCACGTTTTGTTTTGCGGATGCGGGCGGCGAGAGTCAGGATCCGGATTTAGAGACGGTGAGGAGTTATTTTCAAAGTCTGCTGGATGGAGGTGGGACGCCTAATGTGCAAATTTCTGGCGGAGAGCCCACCATGCGGGATGACTTGCCGGAAATTGTGGCGATGGGGCACGAGATGGGTTTTCCTTTTATCCAGTTGAACACGAACGGATTGCGATTGAGCCGTGATCGGCGCTATCTCGAAGCGTTGAGGGCAGCGGGGCTGGACTCTATTTTCCTGCAGTTTGATGGGACGGAGCCAGAGATTTTTCGCAAGATGAGGGGCGGCGATTATTTGTCGCAAAAGCTCGACACGATTCGGCAATGCGGGGAACTGGGAATTGGCGTGGTGCTCGTGCCAACGGTGGTACCGGGGGTCAATGACCACAACATCGGCAGTCTCATTCAATTGGCGCTGGAGTGGATGCCGGCGGTGAAAGGGGTTCATTTTCAACCGGCGAGCTATTTTGGACGAGTGCCGCATGCGCCAACGGATGAGGAGCGGATCACGCTGCCGGAGGTATTGCAGCGGATGGAGGAGCAAACGGCCGGACTGATCAAAATGGAGAATTTTCGACCATCTGGCTGTGAGAATGCGATGTGCTCGTTTCACGGGAATTTTATTCTGATGGCAAAAGATGAAGTGATGGCGATCACCAAGCATGACCCGGCAAAAGCCTGTTGTGCGCCGCCGGAAGAAGCCGTGACAGGGGCGAAAAAGGCGCGGGAGTTTGTGTCGACGCATTGGGCGGTGACGGGTTCTGCGACTGATGGATGCGGATGCTTCGGGAGTTGTGATTCAGACGCGGAGTACGGGGCGAACGAGGGCGCAGGGGCGGAGCCGGGGAGCCTGGATTTTTTTCTGGAGCGGGCAAGGTCATATTCGCTTACGATTTCCGGGATGGCATTTATGGACGCATGGAATTTTGACTTGGAGCGAATCATGGACTGCTGTATTCATACGGTGGCGCCGGATGGCAAGGTCATTCCGTTTTGTGCCTATAACGTGACGGATCGTAACGGGAATTCTTTGTATCGGGGGCAGGTAGCACCATGATCCGTTTGACGCCGATGGACAAGTGGATCGCAGAGAAAATTGAGGCGCCGGACGGCAAGCTGACGCGTGAGCGGCTGGAGTCGTACCAACTCGAGAAATTGCGAGATACGATGGCGCTGGTGCGGGCGAAAAGCCGTTTTTATCGGGAAAAGTTGGCGGATTTCCCTGCGGAATCGCTGCAATCGCTGGAGGATTTGCGAAAGCTGCCTTTTACTACGCCGGATGATATCAAAAATGATTCGTTGGGATTTATTTGTACCTCACAGGATGACATCCACCGGATTGTGACGCAGGAGAGTTCAGGCACAACGGGGGCGCCGAAGCGGATTTTTTTTACGGCAGAAGACCAGGAATTGACCACGGAATTTTTTCAGAGGGACTTGCCGGGAGTTTCGGAGTCGGGAGATCATTACCTGATTTTGTTGCCAAGTGACCGTCCGGGGAGTGTGGCGGGGCTTTTCATGGAAAGTGCGCGGCGAAACGGCGTTCGGACGCTTGCGCATGGGCTAGTCCGGGATCCTCGGGAGACGCTTGCGGTGATGGAGCGTGAGGGGATTGATTCGCTTCTCGGAATTCCCGTTCAGGTGCTGGCGTTAGCAAGCTACGAGGCGCCGGGGGAGAGGCTATTTCATACGAATATTAAAAATATCATCCTGAATACGGATTATCTTCCGAAAGCGCTGGTGCGACGGTTGCAGGACAAATGGAACTGCCGAGTGTTCAACCACTATGCAATGACGGAGATGGGGATGGCGGGCGGCGTGGAGTGCGAGGCGTTTGATGGCCTGCACCTGCGCGAGGCGGATCTACTTTTTGAAATTGTTGATCCCTTGACGGGAATACCAGTGCCGGATGGCGAAGAGGGGGAAGTGGTCTTTACCACTTTGACGCGAAATGGGATGCCGCTCATCCGCTATCGCACGGGGGATATATCGCGGTTTATTCCGGAGCCGTGTCCGTGTGGTACGGTGCTAAAGCGGCTGCAACCGGTGCAAAAGCGCCTGGATGGTGGGGTAAAACTTTCTGTTGGCGGGTCGCTTCACATGGCGATGCTAGACGAAGCGCTTTTTGCGGTGGAAGGACTGATCAATTTTCAGGCGCAAGTTAGGGCGGAGGGCGATAAGGATCAGCTTGACCTCAAGGTGCATGTGGCCCCTTGGGTGGGGGATCAGGTGGAAGAAGTGGTGCGGCAGGCGGTGCTTGACGTGCCGGAGTTGCTAATAGGCTCTAAACACGGGAATTTGACGGTTGGGCATGTGGAGGTGGACAGGTCGGAAGCATTATGGCCGCCTGTCAAACGGGTGATTCGAGAGTGGCGGGACGAGGTGAAATCAAAATGAGAGAGTGGTACGAATCCTGCGCGAATCTGTTGGCGAGTGGGGAAGATGTGGTCGTGGCGACAATCATCAGCAAGAGCGGTTCGACACCTAGGATGGCGGGCACCAAAATGCTGGTGAAAGAAGACGGCGCAATTATCGGCACGATCGGCGGTGGGGTACTCGAAGCCACGGTGATCAACGTGGCAAAAGAGGTGTATAAGTCGCGACAATCTGTCGTTCGGGATTATAAGTATGCGGGCAAAGACGAAAACAGCATAGGGGTTTGCGGCGGGCGGATTGAAGTGCTGATCGAGTGGGTACCATCTGACGATGAGGCGACGGAGTTGGTGTTTCGCAAGGTCAATGAAGGGTTGCGAACGGGGCAACGGGTAACGCTTGTGACTAGACTTCCCAGTGAGCGCGAAGAGGGGAGCGGTTCGGGGCGCTGGCTGTTATTTTCGGATGGAAAGTCGGTGGGAAGCCCGCTGCCGGATTCGCTACAGGAACTGGCGTCGCAGGCTTCAGCTTTTGGGCAGACAAAAGTTTTGGTGGTGGATGGGCAAAGGTATTTGGTCGAGCCGATTCGCATGCCAGGGACAGTGTTTGTATTTGGTGCGGGGCATGTCGCCAAGCAGGTGGCGAGGCTCACATCAATGGTAAACTTCCGTACGGTCGTCGTGGAGGATCGAGAGGAATTTGCGACGCAGGATAGGTTTCCTGATGCAGATGAGATCATTGTGTTGGATGATTTTGCGCATGGCATCAGGGAGCTGCCCATTGACGAGGACAGTTATCTGGTGATCGTGACGAGGGGACATCAGCAGGATCAGTTGGCACTCCTGCAGGCGGTCCATACGAATGCCGGCTATATTGGTATGATGGGGAGCGAGAGGAAGCGGATTTTGATTTATCAGACGCTTCGCGAAACGGGAGTGTCGGAGGAACAACTGGCAAAGATTCACTCGCCGATTGGACTGCTTCATAAGACGGATTCACCGGAGGAGATCGCGGTCAGCATTGTGGCGGAGCTGATTCAAGTCAGGGGAGAGCGGACGAGTGGATAAGGGAACGATGGGGCAAGGATCGAGGGAAACGTCTGTGGGAGAGTCGGAGACAGTGTCGAGTGGGTCGGAGCAGGGGCAACTCGTGGCGCAAGTGGAGGTGCGGGCGAAGGTGCAATTCGAGGAGCGGGATGTTAACGCCACTTCATTTACTCGGATCGGAGCGGTAATTTTATCGGCGGGGTTGTCGTCTCGCATGGGTGACTTTAAGCCACTGCTTCGCATTGGGGTGAGAAATGCGCTGGAGCACGCGGTGGATGGTTTTTTGCAGGCAGGGATTGAAGAAATCGTCGTGGTCACGGGGCATCGAGCGGATGAGGTGGCAAACGTGGCAGAATCGCTGGGCGTGAAAGTGGCGCAAAATTCTCGCTATGAGGAGGGAATGTTTTCATCGGTACAGGTAGGAGTGATGGCGCTTCGGGAGGAAGTGGAGGCTTTTTTCCTGTTGCCAGTGGATCATCCGCTGGTTGAGGAGAAAACGATTGAAGCGCTGGTTGATGTGTCTAAAAAATCGGACCAACTGATCGTTTATCCAACCTATCATGGAAAACGCGGACACCCGCCACTGATTTCGATGAAACTCGCGGATAAAATTCTGAATGAGGTCGCACCAGATGGCCTGCGCGGGGTGCTTGCGGGTTTCGATGATGAAGCCGTGGAGATCGCGGTGGCTGATGAGGCGATAATGCTCGATATGGACGAGCCTGCCGATTACGAACGGTTGCAGCAGTATTGGCTTAGTAAACCTCAAAAACCGTTCCCAACGCTTGAAGAGTGCCAGCATCTGCTACGGGAAAAAGCGGTCAATGCGCGAATTTGGGAGCATAGTCATCTCGTGGCGGGGTTTGCGCTGGCGCTCGCGAGGCAATTGAATCAGGTGGGGGCTCATTTGGACGAGGCACTGGTGTTATCATCAGCGATGCTGCATGATGTGGCGAAAACGCAGAAAGACCATGCGCATGTAGGAGCTAGAATGGTAGAGGCGAAAGGGTATCCGCGGGTGGCGGAGATTATCGCAGTGCACATGGACATTGTCATGCAGGATCAAGCACCCATCGCGGAAGCAGAAGTAGTGTATCTGGCGGATAAGCTGACCAAGGATAGCCGAAGAGTAACCATGGCGGAACGGTTCGTGATGGCGCAAGAGAAGTTCGGTGATCGTCCTGAAGCGCTGATGGTCGCCACATCGCGATTACAACAGGCGGACCGTATCAGACGCAAGGTGGAGAGGTTGCTTGGACAACCAGTTCAATTGATTGAAACGATTGATTTACTGCCGAAGATTTAATTGGCTCAAAGTGAGCGGTAATGATGAGGGGGCGTTTTAGGGATTTTATTGTTGAGACGAAAGTGTCTTTACCTCATCAATGGATAATCCCGTAAGATCAGCCACGTGCTCAATGGGTTCCCCAGCATTTAATAGTTTGCGAGCTATTTCCATCTGCGCTTCCATTTTTCCCTCTTTGCGTCCCTCTTGCTTGCCCTGTGCCAACGCTTCCACAGTAGCTTTTTCCACTGCTTTTTCGACAGCTTCTTCGATAATTTCCATGATTAAATCCATGCGTTTCACCCACCTTTAACTCTATACTGCGGTGAACCATGTCTTCCAAGCTTCGCGATCGTTTCATGTGAAGTGCGAAGGCAAGGTCAAACCGATCCTCTAGCGTAAATACTCCCATGCCAATATGTTGTTCAACCCGTAACAGTACTGCCTCTGCATCTTTTACCGCCAGGAAAATATTTTGCACGTGGTACTGCGCTGATCCGATGTTCAAATCATTTGGTGCACGCGTGACATGATTTTCATAAAAGATCACCGTTCGAACGGGACGCCCTGTGTGTTGTGACAACAACGTGTCATAGAGCAGGAACCGGTGGAGTGTTTGTTCAGCGCTTGACTGAAATTCCAGGTAAAGCAGACTCCAATCAGCGAGTGCAAAGACGTAATCCACCATGTCCCTGCGAATTTCTATGGGAACGAATCCATTTCGGAATCACCGCTTATCTATATTATATCGAGGGGTCCGCGAACCGTGAAGAGGCAAGCGCCATCTCATCAAGCGTAACGAGTAGCGGTGAACCTGTATAGGCGATTTTTGAAACTTTACTATCAGAACTAGCTGAGTATCGACGAATGACGTTGCATGTTTCACACAGCATAATTTAGGCTTTCATTTCACATAAAAAGCACTATACTAAAATCAAAGAATCAAAGAAAATATGATCGATGCAAGTCCAAGAATAAAAGAAGTAAAGAATGCATAAACTATACCGAATAATCATATGGGGGTGAAGTATGTGGAAGAGTGGAAGCGAGCTCGTGTTTCTCAAAAGCGACAGGTCACAATTCCTCTGCGATTTTTTGAACAGGCCGGAATTAAAGATGAAGTGGAGTTCACCATCAAAGGGAACTATATTATGATGAGACCGGTTCATAATGTGGGGAATGATTATTTTTCCGATCTCATCTTGACAGATTTAATTCATGAAGGGTATTCCGGCGAAGAGTTATTGCGCGTTTTTCGGGAACGTCAAGAGCAACTCCATGGCGCTATCAAAGGTTTAATTACAGAATCAAGTGAGGTGGCTCGAAGCTATTCGGGCACAGGTGATGATCAAACAGAAGAAATTTTTGGGGATATAATGAGTGACTAATCTAATTAACCTAAGAGTACACACGATATAAGGAAGGCTGGTGAATCGATGCTCCCGATTGCATACCTCAAACCGGCTGAAAATTATCTAAAGAAGCTTATGGAGAAGCCTCTGAAAAAAGCATTTTTTGAAGCGATTAACGCTATTAGAAATGATCCGTATATCGGGGAGATGAAAAGAGGGGATTTGAGCGGTATTTACGGATACGATGTTTATTATCAAGGGAATAACTATGAAATCGCTTATCGTATAGAGGAGATTCAGCACGGAGAAATGGTGGTGGTCATTTTGGCTGGCTCGCGGGAAAACTTTTATAACGAATTAAAACGATATCTCCGTTAATGCTGAGGAAAGGATTTCGACATATAAGCACATTCAAACCGGATCTGGCACCCTCATTTTTCCATTCTATTGTCACTCACTATCATCCTCTGATAAAATAGGACTACTGGGAGTTCGAATGTTTTCCGGGGAGTTTTTATTGATGTTGCGCAATTATCAGGCCATTTTAAGCCGTTTATATATCCTACTCGATGCTGCCATGACGATCTTTGCCTGGCTGATCGCGTGGCTTATCCGATTTAAGACCAATCTACTTCCACAGCAGGGCCACCTGCTTTTTTCTAATTACATTTCTATTCTTGCCGTGGCAGTGCCGGTTTTTTTAATCGGTTCAGGGGTCCTTGGACTCTATGGCACTACTAGAATCAGTCGATTGCGCCGGATTGCCCTGCAGATTTTCAAAAGCGATGTGGCGATGGCGCTTTTTGTGATTGGTCTTTTATATTATGAAGAACAACTCAACTATTCCCGCGCTGTCCTCATCATGTTTGTGCTCTTTACGTGGGTGTTTGTTTTTGCGGGTCGCTTTGTCGTGCGTTCGCTTATGGAATACGCTCGCAGTCGCGGTTTTAATCAAAAATACCTGCTTCTGATTGGCATGACCAATACGACGCAGATATTTTTGCGATCCTTGCATCATCAGATGGAACTTGGCTATAAGGTGCTTGGCTATTTAACTGCCGATACCGATAACAGCCCTGATTCGACAAATTCACATGGGACGTCTGACCTCTATGACATTGAGGATGTAGCGGTGGCGGGAGATTTAGCGGTAGCCACGCCGCCGTTGCAGTGTCTTGGCTCGGTCAGGGATTTGGACAAGGTGCTACATGAGCATATAATCGACCATGTCGTGATGACGATGCGAGGGACGGATGGTCATGTGCTTCGGCATGTCATGGCAGTGGCTGAATCTCATGGTGTGCATGCGATGCTGGTGCCGGACTTTATAGAAATTTTACCCAGTCGCCCTCGGTTTGATGAATTTGCTGGACTTCCAATTATTGATACGCGCTATACACCGCTTGATGAGGCCATTAATATTGTCATCAAAAGGACATTTGATATTGTCTTTTCGCTGCTTGTGCTGATCATTGGTTCACCGGTATTGCTTTTCCTCGCATTGATGGTGAAGATTTCATCTCCAGGACCTATCATCTTCTCGCAGGAGCGCTTGGGAAAAAATCGACGACGCTTTCATATGTACAAGTTTCGCACCATGTATCACAGTGATCCAGTAGGGGAAAATGAGGGCTGGACAGTCCCCGGAGATCCGCGGCGTACATCTATTGGCCGTTTTTTGCGCCGTACCAGCCTAGATGAATTGCCGCAGTTTTTCAATGTGCTTCGTGGCGATATGAGTGTAATCGGTCCGCGGCCTGAGCGACCTATTTTTGCTGAACAATTCCGTGATGATATCCCCCGTTATATGATCAAACACCGTGTGCGCCCCGGCATTACCGGTTGGGCTCAGGTGAACGGTCTTCGCGGTGACACGAGCATTGAGGATCGTATCGAGTACGACTTGCGGTATATAGAAGAGTGGACATTCAGTTGGGACCTTCGCATAGTCATGCTTACGCTGATTAAAGGATTTAGGGATAAAAACGCGTATTGAGGAGAGGAACCATGCGGCCTTTGCTGCAAGTGCAAATCGTGACCTACAATAGTGGAGCCGTCATCGGTCCCTGTCTTGACTCGATATTGGCGCAATCTCTTTTTCCCGGGCGCGTCGTCATCATCGACAACGCTTCAATGGATCAGACCCATTCGATCATTTCCTCCTATTTCCCCGCCTTTCAAATTCAACACATTGATTTTGAACTGATTTCCCTCTCCTCCAATACCGGATATGCCGCAGGACACAACCAAGGCATCCTGGCCGCGATGAATCATGACGTCGATTTTTTGTGTACACTGAACCCTGATATCAAGCTGGATGTCGATTACTTGAAATACGCCGTTTCCGATTTCCGTCTGGATGAAAAAATCGGCGGAGTCACAGGCAAACTTATTCGACCGCTATCTGACGGGACTGTAAGCATCATCGATAGTACGGGGCTTCGGATGGAAGGTTTTTTTCATGTGCGAGACCGGGGACAAGATGAGAAGGATCGAGGCCAGTACAACGAACCTGCCTATGTCTGGGGAGTTTGCGGTGCGGCGGCAGTGTATCGCATGGAGATGCTCGAAGATTTAGCGTATCAGGAACAGTACTTTGATGAGAGTTTTTTTGTTTATAAAGAGGATGTAGATCTATGCTGGAGAGGCCAAAATCAGGGATGGAAGTTTTACTATGACCCACGCGCCTTGGCCTTTCATGGGCGTGGATGGAAGAAGGGGGAGCAGGTGACTTCCCTAGCCCAAATCCACTCTTTTGCCAATCAAATTTTACTTTTAATCAAACACGTGCCAAAACCGTCTGTTCTGCTGCTCTCCACCATTTTTGTGGAAACGATCAGGTTTATGGGTATCGCTTTGAGATCTCCTGCAGTGGCAAAAGCGATCATTTCCGCCATTCGAAGCAAATGGTGGGCAGCCTGGAATTGGAGACGGGGGGTGTGGCGATGATTTCCGTGATCCTTGTCACCTATCAGTCGATGAAAGTACTCCCTGCGTGTCTAGAATCGTTGGAGAGATCCAGTTTGAACGATGAATTAGACCTTTGGCTGGTGGATAATCGCTCAGAGGATGGAACTTGGGATTGGGTGAATGATTATGCAAGGCAAAAATCTTCAAAGCCTTTTTCCGATATTCATGTGCTGCAATTGGAGAATAACAACGGATTTGCTTATGCGAACAACCGTGCTCTGGAACTGGCGAAGGGCGATTATTTTCTATTATTGAACCCTGATACCATTGTGGGGGAAAAGGCCATTCAGATTTGCCTTGATAACATTACAGAGGACCCCGCCATCGGTGCAATTACTTGCCGATTGGAACTCGGTACGGGAGAGTTGGATAAGGCTTGTCGTCGCTCTTTCCCAACGCTTTGGAACAGCTTCGCGTATTTTAGTGGACTGTCCAAATTTTTTTCCCGAACTCCCCTCTTCGCTTCTTATCAACTTACGTATCTCGATGAATTTGGGGCCTATCCAGTGGATACCGTGTCGGGGGCGTTCTTGCTGTTCCCGCGATCCGTTTATCAGCTAATAGGCGGCCTTGACGAGGACTATTTCATGTATGGGGAAGACATTGATTTTTGCTATCGCATCAAGCAAAAAGGGTTTGCAGTCTGGTATGAAGGTAGCGTAACCACCATTCATCTGAAAGGGGGGAATGGAGGGAAAAAAAGTAAAGCCTCCTTACGACATTTCTATGACACGATGGGGATTTTTTTTGAAAAGCATTACGCAGACAGGTATCCTAGGTGGCTATTGGCACTAATCAACCGACTGATTCATTTCCTCTATTTGGTCCAAAAGAGTCAAATTGAGTAAGTTTTTAATATGTTATACTAGTACATGCTGAGGTGTTGGAATGAGAATCATGATAACTGGAGCGCAAGGGATGCTAGGGCATGACCTTGTCGAAGTCTTTTCAAAGCTTAACTCTATCGATCTCTATTTTTTTGGACGAACAGAACTAGACATTACTAATTTGAATCGCGTGTTGGAAGTGACGAATGAGGTGCAGCCACAGGTCATTATCAATGCAGCGGCCTATACCAATGTGGACGAGTGCGAAACATCGGTGGATCTGGCGTATCAGGTCAATGCCATTGGCCCGCGAAATTTGGCGGTGGCTGCGAATAGACATCAGTCATCGCTCGTTCATTTCAGCACTGATTATGTGTTTCCTGGGGACGCGGTGTCGCCATATCGTGAGTTTGATTTTATACAGCCAAAAAGTATATATGGGAAAAGCAAATGGGCAGGGGAGGAATTGATCCGCTCTCTGTGCCCGCGACACTATATCATCAGGACTTCGTGGTTATACGGCGTGCATGGGAAAAACTTCGTGACGACCATGCTTAAACTCGCCTCCAGCCAACCAGTCATTAAAGTGGTGAATGACCAAGTGGGATCGCCTACCTATACGTGGGATCTTGCAACAGGTGTAGCGAACCTCTTATCGCTAAATCACGCCTATGGAACCTACCACTTGTCTAATTCGGGAACTTGTTCGTGGTATGACTTTGCAAAAGAAATTTTTGCGTTACGTGGTCTGGAAGTAACCGTCGAACCAATCACGACGGAAGTATTGGCGCGACCGGCACCGCGTCCGGCGTATTCCGTGCTCGATCATCAGCTTTGGAGGTTGAGCGGGCTAGCACCGCTTCGTTCCTACCGCTTGGCGCTTGAGGAATACCTGGAGAAAATCGCTAATTTTTAGGGAGGGAAATCATGAAAGCGTTGATATTAAGCGGAGGAACCGGGTCCAGGTTGCGACCGCTTACCTATACAGGTGCTAAACAGTTGATTCCGGTCGCGAACAAGCCAATTTTGTACTATGCCATCGAAGCGATCCGGGATGCTGGCATTACGGAAATCGGGATGATTGTCGGGGAGACGCGGGAAGAAATTCGCCGTGCAGTGGGCGATGGCAACAGGTGGGGCGTTAAGGTGACTTACATCGAACAGGATGCTCCGCGCGGATTGGCACATGCAGTGAAAATCGCCGAACCTTTTATCGGAACTGATGATTTTTTAATGTTCTTAGGAGATAATTTAGTGCGTGACGGCGTGACTGCCTTCGTCAATCAGTTTCGCCAAGATGCTCCGAATTCACTGATTCTGCTAAGCCGAGTGCCTGATCCGCAACGCTTTGGGGTGGCGGAACTACAAGATGGACGAGTGGTCAACCTGGTGGAAAAGCCAAAAGAGCCGAAAAGCGACTTGGCACTCGTGGGAGTATACTTATTTGATCGACATATTTTTAAGGCGGTCAACGAGATCCAGCCATCCTGGAGAAATGAACTGGAGATTACGGACGCCATTCAATATCTCGTTGATCATGGGTATCGCGTAGATGCCCACGTCATCGACGGATGGTGGAAAGATACCGGCAAACCGGAAGACGTGATCGAAGCCAACCGGATGATGCTTGAATACATCGGATCGCGTGTCGACGGGGTAGTGGATGAGTCTTCTGCAATTATTGGTCGAGCCATCATTGAAGCGGGCGCTGAAATCACAAATAGCACGATTCGTGGCCCTGTCATTATCGGAAAAGGGGCAAAAATCTCCAATACGTATGTCGGGCCATTTACTTCCATCAGCGAAGGCGTGAGGATCATCGGCAGCGAAATTGAAAACAGCATTGTGTTGCAAGATACTCAGATAGAAGATATCCCCACCCGGATCGACAACAGTTTGATTGGGAAAAATGTGCAAATTCATCGGATTGCTGACCGTCCTCGTGCGCTGACGTTTGTTCTTGGAGACAATAGTCGCGCAGAGGTGCAGTAGTCGTGCAGAAGTGCAGTAAGTAGTCCTGTGATCACAGGATGTTGGAGGATTTATTGTAGTGATTTATAGAATCAAAGAAGTGTATCTATATCGCTCCATGTTATGGAGCCTGATCCTCTCAGAACTTCGGACGAGGTACAGAGGCTCTGTTCTTGGATTTTTATGGACATTCGTCAACCCGTTATTGATGCTGATTGTCTATACCCTAGTATTTTCATTAGTGATGAGGATCAAACTTCCTCATTACTCTGCATTTTTGTTCATTGGCTTGCTTGGCTGGAACATGTTTGCTGCAGCGGCACAGTCCTCGAGCAGCGTGGTGTTGCGGCAAGCTTCGATGGTAAAAAAAATATATTTTCCACGTGAAATACTGCCTTTGTCAGTGGTGGGTGGCAGCATGTTCAATTACATTTTTTCACTCGTGATTCTACTTCCTTATCTGGCGGTTACTGGTTATTTTCCTAGTGTAATATGGCTTTATTTGCCGCTGATTCTGCTCGTGGAAACCATCATGACAGCAGGTTTTTCCCTTATTTTTTCGGCGGTGAACGTATATTTTCGGGACTTGGAGCATATGCTGGGGATTTTTATCATGGCCTGGTTTTATGTCACTCCGGTGGTTTACCCCATTACGATGATTCCACACAAGTACGCTCAACTCTTCAAATTAAATCCCGTCACGGATATCATCGTATCGTTTCAGGATGTACTGTATTACCATCAACCCATGCAGTGGAAAATGTTTTTCTACGGCACGATCTTTTCTATCGTCTTACTCGTGGTGGGTTGGCAGCTTTTTGCGAAATTAAGCAAAAGGTTCGCGGAGGAGGTTTAGGAGTTGGCCAATGACGTCATCCGTGTGCAAAACGTTTCGAAAAGCTTTCGCGTCCATTCAGGAAAAAACATGACGCTAAAAGATAAAATTCTCTATGCGGGAAGAGCAAGGTATCGTGAATTTGTCGCGTTAAAGGATGTTTCGATCACGATACCGAAGGGTTCCACCACAGGATTGCTCGGGGTAAATGGATCAGGGAAAAGCACGCTTTTAAAACTCATCTCGCGAATTTTGTATCCGGATCAAGGGACGATCGAAGTCAATGGTCGGGTGTCGAGTCTGCTGGAACTAGGCGCGGGATTCCACCCGGATTTTACTGGCGTCGAAAACATTTACTTAAATGGCGCGCTGCTTGGGCTCTCTAAAAAGGAGATCAAAGCTAAAATCGATGAAATCATTGATTTTTCTGAACTTGGTGATTTTATCAGCGAGCCGATACGCAATTATTCTTCCGGAATGTACATGCGACTCGCCTTTTCTGTGGCTGTCGCGGTCGATCCGGATATCCTGCTCATCGATGAAATTTTAGCGGTGGGTGACGCGGCATTTCAAGCCAAGTGCCTGAATCACATCAAGAAATTGCAGCAAATGAATAAAACCATTGTGATCGTGACCCACGATACTGGGATTGTGGAACGATTTTGCGATACAGCAGTGTGGTTGCGGGATTCTCGCATCGCCTATATAGGGGAGCCGGAAAAATGCACGCAAATATATTTGGATGCGGTGTTCAGGCAGGCGCATGAAGGCAACAATATGAGTTTTGATCGCAGTGAAGCACCTGTTGCAGCAGAGGAAAAATCGCCTCAAACCATGGAAAGTTCTCCACCATCAAGCCGTTTGATTGAAAAAGTGTCGGTCAGCGTAGCAGGTTTTGAAACTGACGCGGTCATGGCTGGCGATCAGGCCACGATCGCGATTCAATTGAATGCGTTCAAGGAAATTAAAGACACTTATTTAGAGATTCAACTCTATAATCAGCAACACCGTATGGTGTTTGAAACGAATAGCTTTAAGGGGCATATCAAGAAAATTGATGTGGAGCCCGGCATGAAGAAAAATGTCAGTATTGATTTCCCCAATTTGACGCTGGAGGTTGGGGAGTATTTTATCAACACGCGTCTGGTTTCGAATGAGAATGAACCAGTAGAATTCTATGAAAAATCGTGTTCATTCCAGGTGATCCCGAATGCAAAAGAGAATGGGTTGATGATGATCCCTCATGAGTGGAATGAAACAGAACTGGTGGTGGAATAAGTAATAATGTCAGATTTCCAGGACGCTTTTCTGTCTATCAAATCACCGATTCGCAAGACCGACGTTTTTGCCTGGCATGGGCATCTCCCGTTTGCGATGTTTATCATGACCTTGGTTCAACCACAAACTTTTGTGGAACTAGGTACACATAAAGGCGATTCGTATAGTGCTTTTTGCCAAGCAGTTCAGGAGAACAATCTGCCGACGAGCTGTTTTGCGGTGGATACGTGGCAGGGAGATCCACAGGCAGGGCTTTATGATGATGGGATTTATAATGAGGTCAATCGATTCAATCAATTACACTACAGCGCATTTTCCACGTTATTGCGAATGACGTTTGACGATGCATTGGGTCAATTTGAGGATGGAAGTATTGACTTACTGCATATAGACGGGTTGCATACCTATGAGGCGGTAGTTCACGATTTTTATACGTGGTTGCCTAAGGTGAGTGATCATGGTCTCGTTTTGTTTCACGATATTGAAGTAAAAGATCGAGATTTTGGAGTCTGGAGATTTTGGGAAGAATTAAAAGGGAAGTATCCCTATTTTGAAATGGGCCATTCCAATGGACTGGGTATGATTGCGGTTGGTTCGAAAATACCAGAGAGGGTGCAATCGCTGTTTTTAGATCATACTACCTCTCAACATATGAAGTCTTTATTTGAATATATTGGTAACGAAGGATACCAGAATAGCGTATGGGAAATCAACGATAAATTAAAGAACGAACCTTACATGCAAATCTACTTTGATAAAGGGGAAGGGTTCAAGGAACAGGATTCCCAGCGGCATTCGTTGGACCATGCTCATGAAGGACAGGTTCATCAGATTTTTTATGTGGAAAATGGCGTTCATAAAGTCCGAATGGATTTGACGAATTTTCAGGCACTTATTACTGAATGGCATGTCGGCTTTACTCCGGAGCCAACTACAGTTCCTAATGATGAATACATTAATATGATCACCATGTTTGACGATTCTCTGCTTTGTGTCTCTGATGATTCTCAAATTATAATCCATCTGAATGGATCGAATATGGAAAATCTTCAAATCGCAATCAGTTACCATTATGAACGCTTGACCAATGAAAAGTTGAATGAATATTTGACCGCTTATCAATCACAAATCACTCAAATAACGAAGAGTTGTCAAGAATTTGCTGCAGAGAAAAAACAGGCGGAGATATCGTACGAAAAACTCCGGTACGAAAAAGAGGCGCTAGAAACTGCGTTTGCCTCCACCAAGGCTTATCTTTCACAGGTTTTAAATACGAGAGGGTGGAGAATGCTCGAACTCTCCCGAAGAGCCAAAAGGTTGATGGAGCATCCGTGGGAATCAGGGCAAAAAGTGTATTCAAGTGTTAAGCACCTTGGTTTGTCCGCCACCTTGCAACGGGTTTACAGTAAGCTCAGTGCCAATCAATCCTATACGAATGGTGACTTGCCATATGATCAGTGGGTACGCCTTCAGGAAAACAGTTTTTTGGTATTGAAGGATCATGCACTTGATGAAATAGAGGGGTGGTCCGATCTCCCTATCATTTCCGTCATTATGCCTACTTACAATTCTCAATCAGATTGGTTGCGAGAAGCGGTAGATTCTTTATTGATTCAACCCTATTCGCAGTGGGAACTGATTATCACAGACGATTCCTCAACTAACCAAGAAACCATCAACTTCCTAAGTGATCTCGGAAATCAGGACCAAAGAATTCGAGTGATATTCAATAAGGATAACCACGGAATCAGCGGGAACACCAATGTGGGAATTGAAAACGCGAGTGGGGAACTTATCACATTCCTTGACCACGATGATATTCTCGCGCCCAATGCCCTTTACGAAGTCGTAAAAGAATACCATTTATCACACTTTGACATCTGCTATTCTGACGAAGATAAATTAAGCGAAACAGGGATGTTTGAAGACGCCTTCTTTAAGCCAGACTATTCTCCTGATTATCTGTTGTCCTGTAATTATTTCAATCATTTAACAGTGTATCGTAGCCGCATCCTTCAAGCGGTGGGTGTGTTGCGATCGAAATTTGACGGAGCGCAGGATTATGATCTGTTATTACGCGCAACGGAAATCGCCCAGGTTATCACGCACATTCCAAAGGTTTTATACCATTGGAGGAAGGTGGCGGGCTCGACTGCTGCTGCTTTTTCTTCAAAATCATATGCTCATGAAGCTGGCCAACACGCGATTGAGGATGCGCTTTTTCGTCGGCGTGTAAAAGGCCGCGTTCTTGATACCGGGTATCCCGGTCATTATCGCGTACAGCGGGAGTTGACGGATTCCCCACTAATCTCTGTGATCATTCCCATTCGCGACAAAGTGTACCTACTCGAAAATTGTATCGAAAGCATGAAACGAAGCACTTATCAACATTTAGAGATCATTATCGTTGACAACGGCAGTGAGGAACAAGCAACCTTAGATTATCTCGCATCCCTCGATCATTGCAAAATCATCAGGTATGACATTCCCTTTAATTATTCTCGCTTAAATAATTGGGCGGCAAAAGAGGCAACTGGAGAATACCTGCTTTTTTTGAATAACGACATTGAAGTCATTACTCCTGAATGGATAGAGGAAATGCTTCAACACGCCCAACGAGAAGAAGTTGGCGTTGTTGGCGCGCGGTTGCTGTATCCCGATGCACGCATTCAGCATGCGGGAATCATTCTTGGTATTGGCGGCGTGGCGGGACATGCTCATAAATTTTTCCCTAAAAACGCGAATGGCTATTACAGTTCACTCGTAGACATCCGCAACTTTTCTGCGGTGACCGGGGCTTGCATGATGGTGCGAAAATCAGTGTTTGAAGCGGTCGGTGGATTTAACGAGAAGGATTTGGCGGTTGCTTTTAACGATGTAGACCTGTGTCTGAAAATACGCGAAAAAGGATATCTTTGCGTGGCGACACCTTATGCCGTCTTGTATCATCATGAGTCAATCACTCGGGGAGGAGACTTAAATCACGATGAGGTCTTTTACATGATGGGGAGATGGGGGAAACTATTACAATCAGACCCCTATTATAATGTGCACTTGACGCTTGATCATGAGGATTATTCGATGGATCTAAGTCGCGTGATGACAAAACCACTGCTATTGGAAACATTGCCGCAAGATATAGAAAACCTGGTTAAGGACATGGGGTTCGTCAACGATCATAGGAAGCAAGAGGCTTTGCGAACGTTATCCAAGTTATATATCATTAGACAAGATCTAAAGCGTGCATTTCCTTTTCAAGCGAATCATCATTGGTTGGTAAGCTTGCTTCAATGGGCGATTGATGATGGAATTAATACAGATCATTCAGCAGACCAATTGAAAGTCTATAAAGTAGAGTATCGGGATATCCTCAGACATCTAAAAACTTACGTTCACTGAGGTACTTGTTTTTCAAGATAGTGGTCTCTGTTATCCCCAGAAAATTAAAGTTGGTATAATGAAAAAAGATTAGAAAGGTAGGGATCTCTTTTGATTCAAGGTGTGACTGTCAAAAAACTAATTCGCCATCCCGACGATCGGGGATTTTTTATGGAGGTATTGCGCGATGACGATGGACTTTTAAAGCGATTCGGGCAAGCCTCTTTTTCAAAATCGTATCCTGGAGTGATCAAGGCGTTCCATTACCATGAACTGCAGGATGACTTGTGGTTTTTCCCATCTGGTAACGCCCAGGTGGTACTCCATGATCTTCGGGAAGATTCGCCGACCAAAGGGGAGACGAACGTTTTTTACATGGGGGAAGATAATCCTATGTTGCTGGTGATTCCCATTGGTGTGGCGCACGGGTATCGGGTGCTTGGCAACGAACCAGCGGTGATCATGTACTTTACCACCATGTCGTATGACCCGAAAAATCCGGACGAAAAACGCATTTCCTGGGATGATCCGTCGATTGGATTTGATTGGACCACAAAAAATCGCTGAAAATCATTTGTTAGTGAGGTTGACACATGTATTCCACACTCCTTGTCACAGGCGGGGCGGGCTTTATTGGCTCGAATTTTATTCGCTATATGCTGGAAAAATATCATGAGCTGAAAATCATCAACCTGGATGCCCTGACTTATGCGGGCAATCTGGATAATTTGGGACCATGGCGCAATGATCCTCGTCATGAATTCGTCCATGGCGACATTTTAGACGCACCGCTCGTTGCATCGCTCATGGCGAACGTGGAGGCGGTGGTGCACTTTGCGGCGGAATCCCATGTGGATCGCAGTATCGCCGAGTCTTCGGTGTTTGTGAAGACTAACGTGCTCGGCACTCAAGTGCTACTGGATGCGGCAAGGGAACAAGGCATCAAGCGGTTCGTCCATATTTCTACGGATGAAGTGTACGGGTCGCTTGGGCCAGAGGGGTATTTTTCAGAGACCACACCACTTGCGCCAAACAGCCCATATTCAGCAAGCAAAGCGGGATCTGACATGCTGGCACGTGCGTATCATGAGACATATGGGTTGCCGGTGCTGATCACCCGGTGCTCGAATAATTACGGACCGAATCAGCATCCTGAAAAACTGATCCCCACGCTAATCTCCCGTGCGCTTCGCGATGAATCGTTGCCAATTTACGGCGACGGGCAAAATGTGCGGGATTGGCTGCATGTGCTTGATCATTGCAGAGGGATTGAAATGGTGCTGGAACATGGTCGCGTGGGAGAAGTGTATAATATTGGCGGCCACAATGAGTGGCATAACCTTGATATTGCGAAAAAGATCTTACAATTGCTAGGGAAGCCAGAATCGCTCATCACGTTTGTGGAGGATCGGTTGGGTCACGATCGTCGCTACGCGATTGACCCGACAAAGATTCAGCAGGAGCTTGGGTGGCACCCACAGGTGACGTTTGAAGAGGGACTTAAGGCATTGATGGAGGAGTTCTAATTGTCACAGATATAGTATCGGGGGATCCTCATGGAGCAAATACAGAGAGATCATATTCCAGAGCGTTACGAGTTGATTGACGGTGTCATTTACGATATGACGCCTTCACCCAACACAGCCCATCAACGGATTTCCAGTAAATTACACTTAGAATTCGGAAATTACTTTAAAGGGAAACCCTGTGAGGTGTTTTCTGCGCCATTTGACGTATTCCTGAAAGACGGAGTAAATGAGTGGGTGATTACTGATTTGACGGTCATTTGCGACAACTCCAAGATTCAGGAAAAAGGCTGTGTGGGCGCACCGGATCTGGTGGTGGAAATCCTATCGAAGACCACCGCTGTGAAAGACCGCACGGTGAAGCTCAAACTGTATCAAAGCGCGGGAGTAAAGGAATATTGGATCGTTGATCCTTATGGGGAAACTATTGAGGTTTATTCATTTGGGGAGAACGTATTTGCCTTACCAGATGTTTATGGTGTGGATGACGTCATGCATGTGGACCTCTTTGAGGACCTAGAAATCACAGTAAGCGAGATATTCGCAAGCTGAACTGATACTATTTTCTGATAGTGACCTCTTGTCGGAAGACGAATGGGTGCCGGTAGGTATTGCGGATGGAATGCGCGTCCTACTTGCGAATATTTTTTATGAAGGGTTTCTAAGCTGGTCTCTTCAGACGTTGGCGTAGAGGTCTTTTTTTTTGCTGAGATTTGGGTTGAAGTGTGCCCTATTGACAATCGCATGTACCAGGTCGCATAATAAGCTTATAGAAAATGTTTTTCTATAAGGCGGTGTTTTACATGGATTTAGAAACAGTGAAATCTAAATTGCACGCGATGAATTTTCGTTTGACGCAAGAGCGTGAACTGGTGCTTCGTACATTGATGGAATCGGGAGAAATGTTCACAGCCATGCAATTATATGACCGAGTCAAGGAACAATACAATAAAGTAGGGTTAACTACCGTATATCGACTTTTTGAAGTACTAACTAAACTGCGATTGGTCACGCCTTTTTTGATCGATGGGGAAATTTACTATACATTTTGCCAAGGAGGGCACCATCACCATTTTGTTTGCTTAGATTGTCACCGCGTAAAGAATATATACGGTTGTGAAATGGATACCCGCGATTTTGCAGACCTTGGAAAAGTAGAATATCACCGGATGGATCTGTTCGGCCATTGTGAAAATTGTCAAGGAAGTGTCCAACCATGTTGAATCTTTGGGATCCGCATCATGTATCACTGATCATTGGTCTGGTCACCGCTCTTTTGCTTGGCATGATTCATGGGATTACGCCGGATGAGCACACCTGGCCGATCACGTTCAGCTACTCCATTGGCAGTTACAGCACCAAGGGCGGCATGCTTGCAGGGCTGATTTTTTCCACAGGATTTACCCTGCAACGAGCGGTGGCATCGGAACTGGCGTTTTTGGCACTGGCGGGATTTTTGCTGCATGCGGCGACAGAAAATATTGTGTATCTGATCGTAGGGTTCGTCATGACACTGTCAGGTTATTATATTTTGCATCGCGGGCACGCCATTCATCTTTTGCCCTGGCTGGAAAAACTGTTGCCTCCTGTCGATGACACGAAACCTGTACCGCTCAAACTGGCGTTTTTGCACGGCATCATTGCGGGATGGGGAACGGGCGCGTTTGCGACGATTATTTACACGGTGATCTCACCCACCATGCCGTCCGTTTGGGTGGGATTCGTTCCCGGCCTGCTCTTTGGGATTGGGACGGTGATCATGCAGGTGATCATTGGCTCGGCATTTGGCTGGTGGATGCAACGCAAGCAATTGAGTGTGAAGAGTAAAGCGTTTATCGCCCGATTTGTGTCAGGGAACACACTGCTCTATGGGGGGGCTTTGTTCATGCTGGCAGGGTTGTTCGGGCTTCTCATGCCTTCGATCTCCAACTTTAGCATCAGCACGGGAATTCAGGTTCACAATTTGGATTCGATCAATATGGGATTGATCCTCGTGGTGGTGGTAGTGGCAGGCGTGGGCGGTATTTCCATGTGGAAGGCGCTACAACGTGTGAAAGCCACCGCGGGAAGTATATAACACGATGACAGAGACAAAGGGATTAGAACCAACGCATGATCATCAATACCACCAGTGGGTCACTTGGCAACCTCAGCATCTGCGGGAGGTTGCCATTCGTGCGCTAGAAGGGCGCATGGCGAGCGATCCGGACAATGTGGCACTTCTATTTGAGCGGGCATGTCTATTGGCAGAGTCGGGAAAATTCAATGCGGCAAAAACAGCCTATATCAAGCTCCTAATGCTCGATCACACGCATCGTGGTGCCTTGAACAATTTAGGCACGCTGCTCTATCAAACCGGGTACCGAACGGCAGCGCTCACTACTTATCACGAAGCGGTGATGCAGCATCCCGAGGATCCCGCGGGACATGTGAATTTAGCCAATCTGCTATACGAAAATGGGGATTACGATAAGGCGTGCGAACATTATGAAGCGGCTTTGCAGCTCGCACCGACCCATCATCAGGCGCACCAGGGGTTGTCCTATGTGTTAACGGAGCTTGGCGATGAACAGGGGGCGTTTTTTCACCGGCAAAAAGGATTTGAGGGTCAATCTGTGATCACGCAGCCTTACTACGGTGAAAAGGCTCCCGTGTCAGTGTTGCTACTAATGTCGGCCATTGGAGGCAATACGCCGACAAGGTGGCTGCTTGATGATCGTGTGTTTCAGGTTCATACGGTGATCGTGGAGTATGTTCAGCCTACTACCAAGTTGCCGCCACATCAACTTATTTTTAATGCCATCAGTGATGCGGACCTTGCCGCCTCGGCGCTAA
>JAJYOE010000014.1:23578-37195 GCA_021785975.1 Bacillota bacterium
CTTGATGATCGTGTGTTTCAGGTTCATACGGTGATCGTGGAGTATGTTCAGCCTACTACCAAGTTGCCGCCACATCAACTTATTTTTAATGCCATCAGTGATGCGGACCTTGCCGCCTCGGCGCTAATTGCCGCAAAAGCATGGCTTCAACATACGGTGGCGCCTGTGATCAATCCGCCATCTTCCTTAGAAAAAACAGGACGCCTCGCCATCGCCAAACGGTTTGATGGCATTCCCAGGCTCATGGTTCCCCGCGTGGCTCGTTGGTCGAAAGCCTCACTCACCGATTCGACGAGTCGTGAAGCACGCTTGCCGCAGGGATGGCATTTTCCTATTTTACTAAGGGCTCCAGGCTTTCACACGGGGCGTCATTTTATAAAAGTGGATCACGAGCGCGATCTGCCATCAGCGCTTGTCTCCCTTCCTGGGCAGGATGTGTTGATGATAGAATTCATCGATGTTCGAGGGGGGGATGGAAAGTATCGCAAATATCGGGTGATGATGATGGATGGCCAATTGTATCCGCTGCATCTGGCGATATCATCCGATTGGAAGGTCCATTATTTTACCTCGGATATGGCCAATCACGCAGCTTATCGCGAGGAAGAGGCATGGTTCCTTGAAAACATGCAAGACGTCATCGGTGCTCGTGCCATGGATACGCTTCAGTATATTCAAAAAGAGTTAGGGCTCGATTACGCGGGACTTGATTTCGCTGTGAACGAAAACGGCGATTTGGTGCTGTTTGAAGCGAATGCCACCATGGTTGTCGTTCCGCCGGACGCTGATTCGATGTGGGATTACCGAAGGCCAGCCGTGAATCGGATTCTCCACGCTGCACAGCAAATGATGATGAAAAAAATCCGCTAATCTGCTGACCTCACAGCGCCTGCCACTGCACGGTTACCGTCAACTTCTCTAGCCATTTTGCCATAAGCACCGTGTGGCTAGCCAGTCTTTCATAGATCTCAAGCGCTAATTTGCGATCGTACGCGTGACTGGTTAAGTTTCGAACATTGGCCATTTCTTGCGCCAGCATCGTATCTTCTGCACTCAGGATCCCTGTTTCACGACATGCTCGAATCACGCCTTTAGGAGAACCTGAATCAATGCCTTCTAATTCTCTAAGGTAGAGGCGACTTCTTTTCCAAGTCCCAACTATTCATATTTTTCAATATATCGCTCGCTTTCCAGTGGTTAACCCACCTTCATAAAAAAAACCTCTCCACGACGGAGAGGGGATTGAAATGGAGGGTTAATTACTAGCAATTGGTTATTAATGGGTAACCGCAAAGTCAAGTTCCTTGTGCAATTCACGATGTGCTTTATCAGAGAATAAAATAGCGCCGCAATGCGAGCATACCTGAACTTCGATTTGTGTCTCGTAAACAGGCGCTAACTTCTCGTCATCCACGTAAGCCACCACCTCTTTGTTAAGGGGTGCTTTGCAACACTCGGATAAGTCCATCACATGATCGTCTCCTGACCATTTGGTTTATCAACTAGGGAACACCTTTATTATGTGAAATAAATCACATGAACAACAGATCCAAATTCACCATGAAGAAAACTAAAATGTACTAGTTAAATATGATGACAAAAGGGGGTAGCATGATACAGATCAATTCGGCAGGGCTGGTCTGCGAATCATAAAGTAATTTTTGACATCCCCTGTGCGTGTGTATATTCTGATAAAAGAGCGGATTTATTTCTTCCTGAAGGGAAGTGACATTATGCCAACCAGTGATATGGTGAATGACATTCCTTCTAGTGTTTTGGAGTTAATGAGGTTGGCAACAGAATTGCCCGATGATGTATTGGTGACTTATATCGATCAAGGTGGCGTGGTTCGCTTTGTAAAAACCAGTCGTCGAATCAACTTTCCATTCGTAGAAGGGTTGACTGTAGAAGATCCGATCGTTAAGCAATCCGTTGCCTATCAAGCATGGCAACGACAAGAAAGCACATTTCAAAAGGTAGAGGCTGCCCGATTTGGATTTCCTTATCTCATTGGTGCCTATGCTCAATTTTCGAAAAATCATCAATTTTTAGGCGTCATTTCGTTGATTCTTCCTTCGGACGGAACGGACCGTTTGACCATCCTGCAAGAGGAAAGGGACATTCTGAACTGGCTCTTACGCGTGGCACGGGATGTGTTTGGCGTCGTGGACCCGGATCAACTGTGGCGGCAATTTCGGGATATTTTTCTGCAATTGTTCGAGATCAAAGAAGGGTTTGTCCTGGTGGAAACAAATGCAGAACTGATCTTACATGAACACTTTGGCCAGGGGATCGTATCTCATAAAGAAATAGAATGGCTGCAGGAGGACGCGAAAATCCCTCACCATGCAGCAGAGATTGATCAAGAAGTTTTCCTGATGGGCGAGGAATGGGAAATGGACCGGTATGAACTGCAATTAAATGCGCGCCGTGAAATCCTGTATTTACTACGTGAGAAAGGCAAACCTGTTCATCCGTTGATGAGTGTGGTGATCGATTATTATCATCTGGTCAGGGAAATTGTCGAACAGCGCGCATCGCTCGAGCAACTCACTTTTGTTGATCCATTGACAGAGGTATGGAATCGGCGTGCGCTTGAAGATCACATGGAGCATTATTTTGCGATGAGAAATCCGGTGCCTGCTGTTTTTATATTGTTTGATCTGGATCACTTCAAACAATTAAATGACCAAAGCGGACACCAGTTGGGCGATACCGCGCTGAAGGCCATCGCGCGTTATGCGAGAAGGACGCTGCGCAAAGGGGATTGGGTGGCTCGACTAGGCGGTGACGAATTTGTACTAGTGCTTCATGAAACTAGCGGAATGAATTTTTTGAAAACCAAAATGCAACAAGGTGCCTGGTGGAAAAAAAGTCCTCTTCGCGATTACGGATTGGGGATGACCATGGGGCTAGTGGAAATACCCGGTGAAGCGAGGAACTACCAGGAAGCATATCGTCTCGCGGATCAGCGATTGTACCGTGGCAAGCAACTTGGCAAAGGCGTGTTAATCTATAATGAAAACCAACCTCCTATTCCGCTTTTAGTTGAATAAGTTGAACAAATAGATAAGATCATAGATGAGGGGATGTACGAATTGAGCAACTTGAATACAGGGAATATTACTGTGCTTTTAAATGCTGCTTTATCCAGCATACATGAATTGGTTCAAATTAAGTCGGACAAGCCACAAATCATGAATGCACCGCTACTACAAACCGACTATGGCGTGCTGATTGGCATCATCGGAGATCTTCGCGGGCGTTTATTTATTTTAGGGGAAGCCTCCATTTTTGCTCAGGCAGGGCAGATGATGTACGGTATGGAATTGGACGGTGAAATGCTGGAGTCGTTTGTCGGCGAATTTGGCAATTCCGTTGCAGGGCATACAGCGACGAAAATGTATGATCAATCAGTAAAAATCGATATCACGCCACCCACGACCATGCAGGGAAAAGTGAAGCTTGGTGGGTTTTCGACGGCGCTTAGCGTTCCGTTTACCTTAAACGGCGCAAAAGGTCAGCTTGTACTTGCGATGGAAGAGGGACAGTGACCCTATTCACAAGGTAAGGGAAGATACTTTTTTTGGTTTAAATGGATACTGGTTGCGGAGTGCTTAATTTGAGATCAAAAGTTATTCTGCTCAGCGGATTTCTTGGTGCCGGAAAGACCACCACCATGATTCGCGCCGCAAAAATGATGGAAGCAGCGGGGAAAAAAGTGGCCATAGTCACGAACGACCAAGGCAGCGCGCTCATTGACACAGCACTTGGTCGAAACAGCGGGCTGTGGACAGAAGAGGTCTCTGGTGGCTGCTTTTGCTGTCGGTTTGACGATCTTCTCACCGCCCTGCAAACCCTTCGCGAAACTCAGTCACCGGATGTCATTCTAGCGGAGGCAGTTGGCAGTTGTACGGATCTTTCTGCCACGGTCATTCACCCCATGAAGCATTACTATCAGGATGACTTTGAAGTCGCGCCGTTAACCATTTTGGTGGATCCTAAGCGGATGGTGAAAAGCATTCCCGCCATCGACTCCTTAGCGTTCTCGAATTCAGTTCACTACATCTTTGAAAAACAAATTGAAGAAGCAGATATCATCGCGATTAACAAGCTCGATCAGTATGCTGAAGAAGAGATCGACACCATGATAGAGGTGTTGAACCAACGTTATCCAGACGCCATGATTTTGCCGATTTCTGCTGCACGCGGTGACCACATGGAGCAACTGATTTACGAATGGATGAATTCCACGATCAGTGGGAATCAATGGCTTGATCTCGATTATGAAAAATATGCAAAAGGTGAAGCGGCGCTTGCGTGGCTGAATCTTCGTGCAGAAGCTTCATCGATATCACGTTTAGACATTAAAAAGTGGATGATGGAATTCGTGAACGAACTAGAGGTCCATTTTATATTGGAAAAAATGATCGTGGCTCATATGAAAGTGCTTATCGAACATGATGGGGGATTCGTGAAAGCCAGCATCGATAGTACCGGTGCCGACCCTGTCATCCTGGAGGTAGGAGAGCAAGTAGCGCAGGATTTTCACCTGGTGTTGAACTTGAGGGTAGAGACTTCGCCGGAGCGGTTGGATGAGTCAGTAAGAATGGCGCTATCTGCCGCCAATACAGAGTTCCCGCTCGAATTTCATGTCACTCATCATGAGTGTTTTCGTCCTGCGCCTCCAGCGCCCACGCATCGATGGACCAAAAACCATCCCCACCGATAAACGTCGAATGAGGATGGCAGTGGTCACTGATACTGAATGCCAATCGGTTTATGCGTCTGATTGAACACTTTTGTCGGCGGGTTAAACCATTGTGGTTGAAAGACCCATAAGTCGTGAGGTCCAGGCAAGGAGTTTGCAGAACTCAGAAAATACAATCGGGACCAGGTGGGGTCAAAATACACCCATTTGCCGTTGATCCACGACCGGTTCCAGGCGTGTCCGTTATTGCCATTGTCCACTTCCTGGACTGCCGCATCGCTGGCATAGCCGACCACCATTTGTGTGGGGATGCCCAGCGATCGCAGGAATGCGTCCGCTACATTGGCGTAATCCACACAGATGCCGACTTTACTCGCAAGCGTCTCTTCTGTGGTACTCCAGCCGTAGCCGTTATTCACAAGCAGTTTGCCGTTGTAACCGATATGTTGTGCTTCCCAATTAAATACAGCCTGCACTTTCGCCAGTGGCGAAGTCAGTCCGTTTGTGATTTTTTCGGCAAGCGACTGTACCGAGGGATCCAAGTAATTCGCCCAGACAGACGTGAGTAGTCCCAACTGTTGATTGGTGTCTTGACCGCTATATTTTAGCGTAAAAGGCTTAGAGACAGATTGTTCATTGGTATCAAACGTATAATTCAGGCTGGTTTGCGCCGTGGTCAGTGGAGGCGCTACCTGGATTTCATAAGCGTCTGCCATAAATGGCACATGCAATGCATAGGAAAAAGTGCCATTTGGGTTCACCATCACCGGGTACTGCCACTGATTCGTTTGAGTGCCTGAAGCTGTTCCCAGCTCATTGATTTGGAGCCACACTTCAGAGTAAAACTTGCCCCCGTTCAGTTTCTCCTGGCCAGTGACGACGATATTGGGGCTATTTGGATTGTAAATGACCGAATTCAGCACGATCGGCTCTTTTTGTCCGGGCGTGGGTGGTAATGCTGTCGTCACTTTGAGCGATGGATTCGCGCTGATGGATGCGGTGGTTGGGGCAGTGACGAGATTCAATTCACCACTTGCCGGAAGCGTTGGGATTTGAAATGCCGCTGCAGTCGAACCTGTCGTTCCGGATCCGTCAGAACCGCTAGAACTGTTTGCGCCAGTGGCTCCAGTGGCACCGCCAGAACTAGTAGTGCTAGTGGAGCCACTGGCCCCGCCAGAGCTTGTGGTGCTGGTTGTTCCCGTACTTGTTGAACTCGTCGTGCCGCTTGAACTACTGCCAGTGCCGCTTGCGTTTTGGGGCGTGCTGCGCTGGCTGTCCAGATATCGCTTGACTTTGGTATACAAAATGGGCATGTCCTCGCGGGTCAGGATATTTCCTGACGTTGTGCCGGAAAACCATCCGTTTTGCAAGGCAAAACGATAGGGGGTAAGGCCTTTCGTTTGGATGTGAAGCAAATGAACCAACCCGCTCGCGGCCATCGCTTTGGTCAGCTTGTCGTTGGTGCCAAACGTATGCGTGCCGGAGGGGGTGACTAGGCCCAGCGAGACTGCTTGACCGAACACATAGCGCTGGGTATTGTTCACATCTTGATAACGTTTATCTGGCAATGGATGCTGATGATTGACAGGAATAGAAAAGGTATGCAATGCCCAGGCGGCAAAATTGCCTTTGGTTTCGAATTGAGTGAAAGCACTGGTTGGTTTTTTCGCCGTTTTGGCGAATTGGACGTGAGCTGCCATGGCGGGAACTGCAACTATGGATGAACCAGGCAGTTCAAGCAAAAGAGGCAAAATGGTCAATCCCATTAAGGTCGGTAACGTGCCCCGTAGTTTCATGGTTTTCACTTCTCTCTCTAGATTCATCATTATGATAAACAAGTAATCTCAAAAAATGCTGAAGAAGATTGCAACAAAAAAGCACCACCCCGGGGTGGGGAGGTGCTGGGATCGCTTTAGGTGTCAGATCTTACAGCTTTGTCACGTTCGCTGCTTGTGGTCCACGTTGCCCTTCAACGATATCAAATTCGACCTGTTGCCCTTCTTCAAGGGTACGATAGCCGTCACCATTAATTGCGGTGTAATGTACAAAAACATCGTTGCCGCCATCGACACGGATGAAACCGTATCCTTTTTCGCTGTTAAACCATTTCACAGTTCCTTGCATGAAAAGAGCCCCCTACAAAGTACAAAACGTACTTGCATAATTTACTTGCCTTTATAGCATATCATCGCAAACCTTTGGTTGTCAAACATTGCTTTTTTATGATAAGGAAAAAATAGGAACATGCTAACTGGGGAGTATTTGAAGCTATTTTTAATAATGCTGACGTATAATAGAATATGCACGTGAATGCAAATAGAGAATAACCAAGAGGAGCCATCAAGCTAATGAAGTCATTTTACAAATTCATTTCTTCTTATGCAACAGGCTTATTGATTGGTGCCACCGTGTTTGGCGGGATCACTTATGCCAGTACGGGCGTGAAACTGATTGACGCCAGCTATGCCAATATACGCATCAACGTGGATGGCAAAACGATCCCCACTCAGGCTGAACCTTTTATTTATAATAAAAATGTCTATGTTCCGGTGAGCACCATCAGCCATGGGCTCGGAGCTACCGTCAAGTGGGACGGCACCAAGCATCAGGTGATCATTACCGATAAGAATGCGCCGCAATTGCAGACCGGCATATTGGAGTATTATGGCACCCCGATTTTCTGGTACCCGCAAACGCACTCGGTGCTGTATCAGAACCAACTCTATCTTTCTCCCATTGCGCTTGCCACCATGCTGGACAAGCCTTTTTATCTCGATCCTAAAACGGATAACTTCTATATTGGGACTGGACCTGACGGTCATATGCCTTTAATTAATTTTACGGATGTTCGGGATTATGGGGATTTCGCCAAGTACGTCGGCGGAGGGATCGGACCGATGACTGGTTGGTCCGACGGTCCAGCCAAGATTGCGGGAACTGCTTACCCTTCTGCAAACGGTCAGAGCATCGTGTGGGCCTCTCAGACCAAGGGGTCTGTGGTTCCGGGGGTGACGTATAACCTGAACGGCGGTTACACCAATTTGAGTGGATTGTTTGGAGTGGATGACGCGTCGGGGAGCAATACCAAGATCCAATTGACGATCACCGGGGACGGCAAGGTGTTGTATCAGTCTCCCTGGATGGCAAAAGGTCAAAAGGCGATTCCTGTAGTTGTGGACGTGGCCAATACAAAGTTGCTGAATGTGGCATTTTCTGTAGAGACCGCTTCAGGAGCAGTGTATACGGAAGGACAGGCGCTGCCTAGCGGTTTGGTCGTCGATGCTGATTTTCTTGATGTAAGTGTACAGTGACGATGGTGGAGACGAGGAGAGTAAAGCGATGAAAAAATCTTTTAGTTTATGGCTTGGCATTGTGACCGGTGCCGCAGTCTTTGGCGGCGTCACCTACGCGCAAAGTGGAGTGAGCAAAATCCATGCGTCTTACGCCAACATCCAATTGATTGTCAATGGGCAAAAAGTGCAGACCACCGCGGAACCTTTTATTTATAACAAAAACGTCTATGTGCCTGTGAGCACGGTGGGACATGCGCTTGATGCGACTGTCAAATGGATCAACAAACCAGCGGAAGTACAGGTGCTTGGCGCGAGCCATACCTTGAAACCGTTCCAGGTGTATCTAAATGGAACACAACTTCCGAGCGGCATCACCAATGGAAAGAACATCTATTCGATTCCTGCCGGCTCATCAGGTTATGAATCGGCCACAGGCCTCGTGCCGAGTACAGACAGCGCCGGCAACATTGACTTTAAGAATGTAAACCCTCCTGTCATCTCGTCGGGAGCGCCGATTTTTACATTGACACCCAAGCAATTGTACGGCGACTTTAGCAATACGAATTTGTATCCGCAACAAGACCTGATCGGATTTTGGACGCCTACTGTATTGGGACAACTTTACCCGTCGCAATACGCGATTGAGTGGGGGATTGGCGCGGGACAAAAATCCGTGGTTCCCGGAATGGATTACACACTTGGCGGAAACTATCAAACGTTTACTGGAGAGTTTGCCATTGACGATTTATCGCGTAACTTTGGCGGCGCTGTTCAGCTGGTGTTTGTCGGGGATGGGAAGACGCTTGGCTCTACAGGATGGGTCCAAAGCGCCTCGCAGCCTACGCCGTTTAGTATCAATGTGGCAGGAGTAAACACGCTGGAGATCCAGTATCAGTTAAAACTTCCTGATGGCACTGTCTATAGCATGGGACAAACCTACCAGGCGCCTGCCAAAAATCCCGATGGCACCACCGATCCGATCGTAGTGACGGATATGCTGGAGCCGACATTGGTACAGGCAAGCACCAATTCGACAGGGACTACTGGCTCCACCTATGGTAATTCGACAGGAAATTCAACTTCGACATCGACATTGACTGGTAGCACGAGTACAGGAACAGGTTCGACCTCTGGCACAGGGTCAGGGACTAGTTCCGGAAGCAGCACCAATACAAGCAGCACCAGTGGCAGTGGGACAAGCAATTAAATCTAATCTGTGACTATTCTATTAAAAGAATAATCATAGGCAAATTAGGGGTTGTCTCATAGTGTCGAATGCTATAGAATAAAAGCCAGAAGGACCTCCCGATAAAGGCAAACTTGTCGAAAGGCAAGGACGCAAAGCTACGGGTCTAACGGTGCATAACACCTATGATCGCCGAGCAGCCGGACGACGGTCATTGAGCGTGCGGTTCTGGGAAGGTGCAAGAGCAACCTCTATCCATGGCGTGGACGGGCATTCCTAGTCCCCCCTAGGATACCCCCCCAAGAGCTCGTTCACTCATGGTTGAGGGTATGCGGTACATCTTATCTATATGTGAGACATATACTCTGCACTTATGCATTTCGTCCTTATATTATTCGATAAAGCCACCTTACAGGGTGGCTTTTTTGCTGCCTAACTTTTAATATGAAAAGGTGTACATTTGATGTTGAATTGATGAGGGGGCACATCATGTGGTGAGCACTGTCGTAGTTTTGGGAGTGCCCTTTTCCTCCGCTTCCGAGTCAGAAGTACTGGCCGACTGCATGAATTACATGCAGGATGAGACGCCGCATTTTGTCATCACGGCCGGTCCGGAATTTGTCATGAAGGTAGGAGAAGACGAGAAGCTCCGGAGAATCTTACACCAAGCCGATCTCATTACGCCAGATGGCATCGGTATCGTGATCGCTTCCCGCTGGTATGGGCAACCGCTGACCGAGCGGGTAACCGGAGTGGATTTGGCGCAAAAGCTCATTTTACACGCTGAAGAACAAGGGATGCGCGTGTTCGTACTTGGCGCCAGTGAAGACTCATTACAACGGGCACTCGCTACAATTCGCGAATTGCACCCTACTATACATATTGCTGGCCGTAACGGGTATTTTAAGCATGCGGAGGTGAGCGATGTCATCGCTGCCATTCGCAAAGAGGCTCCGCATCTTCTTCTTGTAGGGCTGGGTCAACCGGCACAAGAGAAGTTTATTGCAGATCATCTGCAGGAAATGGGAATCCCCCTTTCCATTGGCGTTGGCGGAGCAATTGATGTGCTTGGCGGTACGGTGAAGCGCGCGCCGGTTGTCTTTCAAAAAGCGAAGTTGGAGTGGCTCTACCGATTACTAAGAGAGCCTTCCCGAGTGCGCAGGCAGGTGGCGCTTCCCAGATTTGCGCTCGCCGCATGGATAGAGGCAAAAAGTCAGGTGAGAGGTCGAAGTACGAGTTGAAATCTATGTTGATTCTTTTTTGCATGTTGATTTTCAGCGGAATGATGACCGCATTTGATGAAATACATGACGAGGGGAAGGCGCAAGCCTCCTCTTTTGTTTTTCACGGCGTACCTCAAACACTGCTTTTGGCTGGGCTGGATCATGATCCGCAAAGCTCCGATCGCGACAGGCGCACCGATCTTCATACGGATAGCCTGGTGCTTTTATACACCAATGCCGGCAGTCGCACGGTGAATGCTCTGCATATTCCAAGAGATACTCTGGTGTATTTGCCCAACGTCGGTGTTACGAAAATCAATGCGGTACGCATGTTTTACGGAGACCTTGCGCTACGGCGTGCGGTGCAAAATTTGACCGGAATACCGGTCAATGCGGTGCTCTATGCGGATTTCCCGCGATTTAAAAAAGCATTTTATCAGCTAGGACACGTCGCCTTTTACGTGGATCGCACGATCAATTCTCCGGAAGGCAATGTTCACTTGCGGCCAGGATTGCAAGCGCTGTCTCCGGAGGAGGCACTGGCAGTGGCACGCTTTCGTCATGAACCGCTCGGTGATGTGGGGAGAGTGCAAAGGCAGGCCCGGTTGTTACATGCCGCCATTAATGATTTACACCGCCTCCCTTATCCCGCCTACGCTGCCATCTTAAAAACGCTCGATCCAGTGCTGACGCCTGATGTTATCTCTCAGGCGTATGCCATTTTGCATCGCATGAACGCATACCATGCCTATATGTTGCCTGGTCGATTTGGAGAAGGCAGGGAGTTTGGAGATTTTGTGGCTGATCATCAAGGCATGCGTGCCGTCAGGGAAGCGCTGATCGATGCGTCGCCAAATGCTGGCCTGACGCCAACTTGGAGGCATCAACTGGATGCCCGCGATGTAGGAAGAGTACAAATCTTGTGAAGGCAACGCTGCCAAGATGTGACGAAGTATTTTTACTGGTGCTGACAAACCCTAGAGATGCGGGACACTGATTACTGCAATTTAGGGGGAGGCGAAAAGCGATGGCGGGCGGTCTGACACAAATCGTCAAAGGCGCGCATCAGGCGCTTGACGATATGAAATACGAAATTGCGGCCGAATTGGGGCTGCCAGTATATCAAGGAAGTGAGGACTACTGGGGGCATATCATGACGAAAGACGCAGGTACCGTGGGCGGCCATATGACGCGTAAGCTGGTGGCTTTTGGTGAAATGGCGCTTTCAGGGGAAAATCCGATGAATACGTCCAAATAATGAGGTATGATTGTTTTGGAAACGGTGTGGGGCTGGCTGGTGCCGGCCCTAATTTTTCAGCACATTGTCAGATCCATAGGAACATGTCTATAATACAATAGCATGGCGAATATAGGGACAATTCAACTAATTTATAAGTGAGCGTAGTGGAGGTGGGATAAATTGCCGAACCGTAGGCTTTTTACTTCAGAATCAGTGACGGAAGGACACCCTGATAAAATTTGCGATCAGATATCAGACGCCCTTTTGGACGCATTTTTGGCGAAAGACCCCATGTCGAGAGTGGCTTGTGAAACTTCGGTGACGACAGGACTCGTGCTGGTGGCAGGTGAAGTGACGACAGAGGCGTATGTGGATATCCCTAGAGTGGTGCGAGACACCATTCGCAAAATTGGCTACACCAGAGCAAAATACGGTTTTGACGCGGAAACCTGTGCGGTCATCACCTCAATCGACGAGCAGTCTCCTGATATTGCGATGGGAGTCAACAAGGCGCTCGAAGCTAGACGCGGCGAGATGACCGATGATCAGATCGAGTCTATCGGCGCTGGCGATCAGGGCTTGATGTTTGGGTTTGCTGTCAACGAAACCAAGGAACTCATGCCGCTCCCCATTTCCCTTGCGCATGCGTTAGCAAGGCGTCTGACGGTGGTTCGCAAAGAACGCCTGGTACCTTATCTGCGTCCAGACGGCAAGACGCAAGTGACGGTGGAATACGAGGGGGACCGTCCTGTGCGTGTCGACACGATTGTGATTTCCACACAGCACCATCCGCTTGTCGATCGCGAAACGATTGAGCGGGACATGATTGAACTGGTGGTGAAGCAAGTCGTCCCAGAACAGTTCATTGATGACAATACGAAATACCTGATCAATCCTACAGGTCGTTTTGTCATTGGCGGGCCACAAGGGGATGCGGGACTCACCGGCAGAAAAATCATTGTCGACACATATGGCGGCTATGCCAGACACGGCGGCGGTGCTTTTTCAGGAAAGGATCCGACGAAGGTAGACCGCTCCGGCGCTTATGCAGCGCGTTATGTCGCCAAAAACATCGTGGCGGCGGGACTTGCGGACAAATGCGAAGTGCAGATCGCCTATGCCATCGGCGTGGCACGCCCAGTGTCGGTCATGGTGGATACGTTTAACACGGGCAAAATCCCTGAAGACCAGATCGTCGACCTCATCCATCAGTTTTTTGATCTGCGTCCGGCAGGCATCATTCAATCGCTCGATTTGCGGCGGCCGATTTACAGGCAGACGTCCGCGTACGGCCACTTTGGTCGGATCGATTTGGATTTGCCATGGGAGCGTACAGATAAAGCCGACAAGTTGAGAGAAGCGGCAGGACTTCACTAAGCATTAGTTCACTTAGCGCTGTATGTGTAGTGATGAAAAAGTGGCATCTGTCACTTTTGGCGCATACACTGCTCACCATCAGGCACAGTGTGCCAGATGGAGGGAGGCAGTGTATGTGCTATTCACTGATATTCTCGTCGTGCTATTTGCGGGTTATGGCCTAGTGATGGTCGTCTATCAATTGGTGACTCATTTTTCAAAAAAAAGCGCCGTTCATCCCCCGTCTCCTGCAGCGATCGTGATGGTCGAAGAGGCGGAGGGCTGGATTGAGTGGTTTATCCGAAAAATGTCATTGCACGGATTTGTTCAGGGAAAAGTCGCAGGGGATTTGTTCATCGTCGATACCAGTGCCTCACCCGAAACCTATCAGATTGTGTCCAAGCTTCAATCCACTCATCCCTTTGTCACCTACGTGGCAAGCGCGCAAGGGCGAGGAGTGTCTGACGTACTTGCGCTGCTTAATACCACCAGACGATCGCAGGCACTCGTTGCAGCCATGAAAAGTGAACGCGACATTCACCAGTTTTTGAAAACCTGGGAACAATTGTGGTGATTTATCGATGGGCGAAGCAGGAAACTCGAGGATA
>JAJYOE010000015.1 GCA_021785975.1 Bacillota bacterium
CGTAGCGCCCACCAAGACCGGTTTCAAAGACTACCAGATCCACCTTATGCGCTGCAAAGTACCAAAGTGCCGCCGCCGTCAACACCTCAAACTCGGTGGGCTCAAGTTCCGGATCATCCGGCATCTTAGCCATCGCCAATTTCACCTGCAACAGTGCCTCTACAAACGATGCTTCTGAGATGATTACTTGGTTGATGCTGATTCTTTCTTCCAGTTTTCCCAAGTCCGGGGATGTGTATTGCCCTACCCGATACCCATTCCCAATTCCCATGAAAAGCGCAGTGATCATCGCGCAGGTAGACCCTTTGCCGTTGGTCCCGGCCACATGGATAAAACGAAGGTGGCGTTCCGGATGGTCCAGTCTTACTAGAAGTTCCTGCATCCGCAAAAGCCCTGGCTTAATGCCGAACCTCGACCTGGATTTCAAAAACATATAGGCGTCCTGGGCACTCGCCCATGGGTTCATGATAATCCCATCCTATTCACCACCCTGTCCTGATGTCACTTTTGCAACCGTGCCATTTCTGCCAGCACTTTTTCACGTCTGTCTTCATACATCGCGAGTTTTTCTTTTTCCTTTTCTACGATGTCCGCAGGCGCTTTGGCCACAAAGGAAGGATTATCGAGTTTTTTTACAAGCCTTGCGACTTCTCCGTCCAGATCTAGCTTCTCCTTATTCAACCTCTCTAGTTCTGCCGCCACATCCACCAGCCCTGCGAGCGACAAATACACTTCCACCCCCGCGATGACGTTCGTCACCCGCTCTTCAGGTGGATTCGCCGCATGATTAACGGTGACTGATTCCGCATTGCATAGCCGTTTCACATAAGCCACCGTATCCTGTAACAACGCCTCGTGCGCCGTTTCCGGTTTTAGCACCACTTGCACTTTTTTGGCCGGATTCACATTCGCCTCGTGGCGTAGGTTGCGCACCGCGCGAATCGTCTCCATCACAAGCGACATCGCATCAAATCCTGCCTGGTCGCGAAGGGTATCAACCGCCACAGGCCAACTGGCATGCGTGATGGTTTTTCCATCGTGAGGCAAGTGTTGCCAAATTTCTTCCGTCACAAATGGCATAAAAGGATGCAGCAAGCGCAGTGCCCGGTCAAGCACGTAAACCAGCGTGGCTTTCGTCGGTGCCTTCTCTGCATCCGTTCCTTCGTAGAGCGACACTTTTGAAAGTTCAATGTACCAGTCACAAAAATCATTCCAGAAAAACTCGTAGATATCTTTTCCTGCCTCCGCAAACTGATAAGCTTCGATTGTTTGCGTCACTCGCTCGGTGGCTTCCTGCAATCGATGCAAAATGTAGCGATCCGCCAGGCTGGTTGGTGCCTGTTCCATTGTCACCACAGTCGTCACGTCTTCCGTGTTCATGATGACGAACCGGGCTGCGTTCCAAATTTTAGTCACGAGCGACTGCGCCGCATCCACCCGCTCCATGTAAAAACGCATATCCTGCCCCATCGATGCGCCGGTGACCAGCATGAAACGAAGCGCATCAGCGCTGTACTTACTGATGACGTCCATCGGATCAATCCCGTTGCCAAGGCTTTTCGAGAATTTTCTGCCCTGTGCATCACGCACGAGTCCGTGGATCAGCACATCTTGAAATGGCGGCTGTTTGGTAAAGTAAAGCGAGGTAAAAATCATCCGCGCCACCCAAAAGTAGATGATGTCAAACCCGGTCGATAAAACGTTGGTAGGAAAATACCTCGCAAAGTCATTACTATTTTTCGGCCAACCCATCGTCGAAAACGGCCACAATGCCGAAGAAAACCACGTATCGAGCACATCTTCATCCTGATGCAGGTGTGCGCTTCCGCAATGCGTACAGGACGCAGGCGTCTCTCTAGCCACTGTCGTCTCGCCGCAATCATCGCAATACCAGGCGGGTATCCGATGCCCCCACCAAAGTTGACGAGAAATGCACCAATCGCGAATATTCTCCAGCCAGTGTTGATAAATTTTGGCGAATCTGTCCGGCACAAAGCGAATATCGCCGACATTCACCGCTTCCATCGCAGGCTCCGCGAGCGGCTTCATTTTCACAAACCACTGCGTACTGAGCCACGGTTCCACCACGGTGCCGCAACGCTCGCAATGCCCCACGGAGTGCACATGCCCTTTTTCCCTCAGTTGTCCATGGGATTTTAACGCCTCGACGACTGCTTTTCTTGCAGCAAAACGTTCCATGCCCGCAAATTCACCTGCATGGTGATTCAATTTCCCCTCTTTTGTCATCACGTTGATCGAAGGTAAATGATGGCGCTGCCCCACCTCAAAGTCGTTCGGGTCATGGGCAGGAGTAATTTTAACCGCGCCGGTCCCGAATTCCGGATCCACATACTCGTCTGCAATCACCGGAATTTCGCGATCCACAAACGGCAATTTCAGCGCCTTTCCGATCAAATGCGCATATCGCTCATCTTCCGGATGCACCGCCACTGCCACATCACCAAACATCGTCTCTGGACGCGTAGTGGCAACGGTTAAACTCCCTTCCCCCGAAGCAAAAGGATAATCGACCTCATAGAGCGCGCTTTGTTTTTCTTCATACTCCACTTCAATGTCAGAGAGCGCCGTTCCGCAGCGAGGGCACCAGTTGATAATGTAATCGCCGCGATAAATCAGCCCGTCTTCATAGAGACGCACAAACACCTCACGCACCGCGTCTGACAGCCCCGGGTCCATCGTGAAGCGTTCCCTCGACCAGTCGACCGATGCGCCAAGTCGGCGGACCTGCGAGCGAATGACGTTCGCATACTCCTCTTTCCAGGACCACACCCGCTCGACAAATTTTTCACGCCCCAAGTCGTGCCTAGTCGTCCCGCTTTCTTCCATTATTTTTGCTTCCACACGTGTCTGCGTGGCAATCCCCGCATGGTCCGTCCCCGGCACCCACAGCGCGTCATATCCCTGCATCCGCTTGAAACGAATCAACATATCCTGATTCGTATTATCGAGCGCATGCCCAAGGTGCAGCACCCCGGTGACGTTTGGCGGCGGCATGACAATCGTGTATGGCTTTTTCGATAGGTCTTTCCCCGCTTCAAAAAACCCTTCGCGCACCCACCAGTCGTAAAGCCTAGTCTCGATCGCCTCTGCATCATACTTGCCAAGATCACCGTTCATTTTTTCATTCGTTTCAGCTCGTTGAGTCATTCACTAATCACCCCTATATCCCATTTAGCATTATTGACAAATAAAAAAGCCCTCCATCCTCCTGCAGGACGAAAGGGTCACTTCCGCGGTACCACCATGCTTTTGCGCCACATAGGCGCAACACTCCGTTCGCGATAAGGGCGCCGCCCTGACCCCGCGTCGATGCGCACTGGACAACGTTCCACACGCGCTTGCCAAAAGGCTCTCAGTCAAGGCCCTTCTCCCTGTCGACCGCTTTCGTGTGTACTCCTTCCGGGGTCACCACATATGTCGTTAGAATATTCTAGCCCGCAGCATTCAAGGTGTCAAATCTTCTTACGCAAGCCCTAACGTTTTTTGCGTTTTTTCTTATGTACTCGTACGACATTGCCATCTTTGTCAATGCGATAGCGATCCTTATGCTGCTCCGCAATTTCGCGAACTCGCTTGCTGCTAGATTCTGTTTCGCGCTTTGTGGTGTATTTGTCCGTCCACTTTGCCACAAGTGTGGATAACCATGCGGTAGCAATCGACCCAATCGTGTACTCGATGAGAAACGGACCGACGCCGTTTAATACGGGCATGTACTTCGCGGTATCAAAAATAAAAAGCAAAGCGAGCGCAATGATGCCGCTGAGAATCCCCGCCACCGCTCCTTGCCAGATCCGCTGCGTTTTGACACGAGGCACGACGAGATACGGCGTCAGGAGCATCGGCAAGCCAACTCCCACATTGAGATTGCCAAGTGCCGGTCCCTTGCCAAACCAGGCGATGGCAGCCCCTATCACGCCAAGCGCAAGTGCCACATAGCCAATCATTTTATAGCGCCAGCCCTCTGGCAGCGCTTTTTGCCTTCTGTCCAACTGATCACCTGCATTCATTTTCAAGCTGTTAAATAAGCGTAATATGATAATTATACCATAAAAAAAGCGCACTCGGTTCCCCTAATGCGCGAACTTTTCTGTCATGACCGGCATAGGTTAGCGTTGAAAAGTAACTGGAGGCTACGCCGATGCCTGGATTTTTTTACGCCCTTGCTCGATTTGCGAAGGTCATTTTGCTTGGCTGCATCTTCCTCACCATGCTGCAAATGTTGTTTTATCCGTCCATCATCATACTGATGATTTTGGCGGGACTGATCACTGTCATGGTGATTTTTTTCCTTGAAGTCAAATAGTGAAGCAGCACCTATTCTACCTGACCGGAATATACAAAATATCACCCGGTGTCACATAATCCGATGGCAGGTGATTCACCATGAGCAATTCAGTCATCTGCACATGATAGTAGCCCGCAATTTCTTCCAACGTCTCTTCCGCTTGAACGATCCGGTATTTGAGCGTATACCTGCTATCTCCCGCAGGAATGGACAGCGTCTTCCAAAACCACTCCGCCGCCGTCATCATCTGTTCTGACTGATCCGGAACGGCGTTATAGGAGGCTTGCGGGGTCTCCGCTTCCTCCACGATCAGCGATTTTGTCATCTCCAGCACCATTTCGGATTCCTGGCGATGTTCTGTCACCACCGCTTCTGGTTCAGGAAAAATAGGGACCTGTTCCTCTTTCTCCAGATCAGTTCTGGTCTCATTTGGCACCATGGTTTCGCTATGTTGACTGTCTGCTTTTTCCTTGAAATCTGCCGGCACATCCCATTGCGGCGCAGAATCTTCTACCGAGCGCGTTGCCATGAACTCATTCTGTTCCGTGTCATGATTCCACTCGACTTGATCAACTGCTTGCAGTGGCACATCATCGATGGCTGATGAGTCATCTGAACCGTGAAACGCTCGATCGGCACCTTGCAATTGTTTTTTCCAGCCCACTTCAGAAAACGAATCGTCAGACTCAAACACCTTTTCCTGTCTCACAGCTTCAGGTGCTTCCGTTTCTACCATCGTTTCTTCATCCACTGGTTCATCCATCGCTTCTTCATACTGTTGTGGCTCAAACTTAAATTCCTGGGCGCCGCAAGTGACGATCGCGCCCCCTTCAGCCGACAAACCTTCCACGAGCATAAGTGCCTCAAGATGCAACCAGCCCGGTCCGAGAATCTCGACCTCGAGTTCCGGCACCTGCACCTTCACGCTCAGCATCCCAGGAATTTGAGCGTACACAGGTACCATCACCTCATAGGGCAGGCGATGCTCTACATGCTCCACTTGTGCTTCTCCCGCCACCATCTCCTCTCGTTCCAAATAGGCGGATATTAAAATGTTCCCCTCAAGAAACAACTGCTCACCACGCTGCTCAAACGTGGTCACTTCAGTATAAGCAGAATATTGATCGATCCGTTCATTGCCATGCACCGCATCCATAAACACCTGTTGATCAAGGAAAAGATCAAACATCGGTTGGTCCGTCCGTTCCTCCAACAGCCATCCCTCCCACCGCCAAACCTTTTCCGAATAACCATACGCATGAACTTGTGATTCTATTCCAGATCGATTAGTTAGAACGCTTACTTTCCATACCAGATACAAACCCCATCTTCATTAGTTGCCTGATACTTACATTTACTGAATTCACTCTTCAATCCAAAAGGAATCAGTTGCCCTTCGGAGGAAAATCGGCATGCTCCTACACACTCTTTGGGAATATTTTTCTTATATAATAGCGGATAATTAAGCTTATATTTTACATAAAAAAGATGCTGTAATAAACAAACTGTCAGCAACATGATTAAGATGAAAAGAAATATCAGTAAATACGTGACGTATCACCCGCCTATTCATTACCAGTACTTCCCTAATGAACATCGTACATTTGCAATACCATATCGTGAATATTCACTTTTAGATGCAAAAAATAGGTTTAAATGAGCTGAATTACTTATATTGGTTGCCATAAATATACAGATAAATCAATTCTTATTCCATAAAATAAGGAGTGTTATTTTGACATATAGATGACATTCCATTCAATTTGTTATGATAAGTAAAAGGCTTTTTAAGGGGGGATTAGATTGGATATGGTGACGCAACTGCTCTACAGTTATGCCCGCACATTTGCAAAATGGGAAGCCACAAAGGAACATAGCTATAAAAAAACACTGGGTATGTTTCGGATGCGCTTAAAAAACGAAGGAATTATGGTACACAGTGTAAAAGATGACGGTGAATTCTATTTGCTAGAATTAGAAGTTAATGGACAGTCAAAATTGGAACGGTTACAAAAAACGGCGAATCAATAAGACGTCATTGCCCGCAAGATCCGCCGAAAATAGCTTGGAAAGGAAATAATAGAAAAACACTCAAAAATTGCTCGTCACTTCGCCTCTGTCGCCACCTGCGGCGCGTCCCCTTTTCGCTCTTCTGCAGTGGGTATGCCTTTTGGCATCATCCAGGCAAAGGCCAAGCCAAGGACCGTGATCAACAGCAACCACCAGTACGCATGATCAATTCCGGATGTCAACGCATTCGCTAAAAAATGCAGAACAGATGGCGCCAGGTGGCTACGAGCGCTTGCATTGAGAAGTGTATTCGTCACTTCCAAATGACCGCCAATTTGCCCTAATTGCTGCGACAAGGTGGGGTTACTTGCAGCCATGGTGAACTGATGCAGGATTTCGCTGTTCATCACGCTGCTTAAGATGGCGACAAACAGTGAACTCCCTAGTGTCCTTGCGAACATGTTGGCGCCTGTTGCCACTCCGCGCTGCATGTACGTCACCGAAGTTTGCACGGCAAGTAGTGAAGCGTTGGACGCAAACCCTAGCCCAAACCCGAAAATTGTCGTTGCAGCCGCAAGTGCCCACGGGCTAATCGAGGGATTAATGATCGACGCGTAAAGCACGGTAGCAGCGACGATGATGATCATGCCAAGCACGGCAGTGAATCGGTACCCGCGTCCGATGATTATTTTTCCTGAAAAAGTAGCTGCAATCGGCCAGCCAATCGATAAGGTGGCAATCGTCAATCCAGCAACAAAAGAGCTGGTGCCAAGCACCCCCTGCGCAAACGTTGGGGTAAAGGATGAGATGCCATAAGTGACACCACCGATGATCAAGGAAAGCAGATTAGCAAAGCCGATCGTCGGTTGCTTCATTAAGCCCAGCGGCAAAATCGGTTCTTTTGCCACCCGCTCTCGCAAAATGAAAAGCACAATGAATACCACAAAAAGCACGATCGATACCATAATCGGCCAACTCGTCCATGCCCAGGCAACTCCCCCTTGGACAAGGGCGAGGATGAGCGCAGAAGTGCCAATCATCAGGACAAAAGAGCCAAGCCAGTCAATCGAATGCTTTCTGGAGACTCGATGCTCATGATGGAAATACTCCACGCCAAGCGTAGCCAGAATTCCGATAGGCACGTTGATCCAAAACACCCATGCCCAACCTATGGTGTCGACGATCAAACCGCCAAGCGATGGGCCTACCACGGAAGCAAGCGCCCACACGCTGCTGATGTAACCTTGCACGCGAGCCCTTTCTTCGAGCGAATAGATGTCGCCGACGATCGTTGTGGCGATCGGTTGCACTGCACCTGCGCCAATTCCCTGCACCGCGCGGGAGATGATCAACATGATCATACTATGAGAAAATCCGCATAACAGCGACCCTGCCAGAAAGATGATAATACCAACGGTAAATACTCGTTTACGCCCATAGACATCAGCGAGCCTCCCGTAAATAGGAATGGTCGCGACCTGTGCCAGCAAAAACAATGAAAAAACCCAGGCAAATAGTGAAAATCCACCCAAATCGCCAATAATCGTTGGCATCGCAGTGGCCACGATTGTACCTTCCATCGCCGATAAAAACATGGCGAGCATCAGTGAGGCCAGGATAAACCTCCTGCGCCTTGCGTCTAGCATCGGTACCCAACTCCTTACTTGCCGAACCTATGCCACGCAGATGTTCAGACAAAATAATAATTCTAATTTAATAATTAATATATCAAAATATTGTTCACATGACTACTTTAATTCAATTGTTGAAACGCTTTTTCCATCGCCTGTATGGTGAATGCAATTACCTCATCATCGTGCGCGAGTGACAAGAAACTAGATTCCAGTTGTGATGGCGCAAGATAGACACCAGCCTCCAGCATCGCATGAAAATACTTCCGATACCGCTCTGCGTCCGCTTTTTTTGCCGTCTCGTAATCACGAACCGGAACACTGGCAAAAAACGCCCCAAACATGCTGCCAAGTTGCGTCGTCTGTACGGGAATACCTCGCTTCTTTGCGAAAGACTGAAACGCACTCGTCAGTGCCTGCCCTTTTTTCGTGAACCCTTCATACACGCCTTCCTCTTGAATCAAGCGCAGCGTTTCAAGTCCTGCTGCCATGGCGAGCGGATTTCCTGACAGGGTCCCCGCCTGATAGACAGGGCCAAGCGGTGCCACCAGTTCCATAATCTCTTTACGACCACCATATGCGCCGACCGGCAGTCCACCGCCAATGACCTTACCCAGCGTGGTCAAATCTGGGGTGATGCCAAAAAGCGCCTGCGCGCCGCCCAAATGCACGCGAAATCCCGTCATCACTTCATCGAAAATAAGTACTGCGTCGTAGGCACTCGTTATTTCTCTCACCGCTTGTAAATACCCGTGATCCGGAACGACCATTCCCATATTGCCTGCCACCGCTTCCACGATTACGCCTGCGATGTCTTCGCCGTGTTCTTGAAAGAGCAGGCGCAGCGCATCGACATCGTTATACGGAATGGTCAGTGTGAGTGCCGCAAGGTCTCCCGGGACGCCTGGTGAATCCGGGAGACTGAGCGTTGCGACGCCGGAGCCCGCACGAATCAAAAAACTGTCTGCGTGTCCATGGTAACAGCCTTCGAACTTTACAATTTTCGATCGGCCGGTATACGCGCGGGCAAGCCTTAAAGCACTCATCGTGGCTTCCGTCCCCGAATTCACCATTCGCACTAAATCCATTGAGGGAAAAATCGCCTTGATTGCTTCCGCCAGTTCCGTCTCAATCAGCGTTGGCGCACCAAAGCTCGTGCCTTTTGCCGCCTGCTCCTGCACCGCTGCCACCACTCGCGGGTGCGCATGACCGGCGATGAGCGGCCCCCAGGAGAGCATGTAATCTACGTAGCGGTTGCCGTCGATGTCCCACACGTAGGGGCCTTCACCTCGGCTGAAGTAGACAGGGTCTCCTCCCACAGCTCGAAACGCTCGAACCGGGCTGTTCACCCCGCCAGGGATGGATGCTTTAGCCTGCATAAATGCAGCGCGAGAACGTTTATACCGCGTGCCATTACTTTCTTCCACCATTTGAATCTGTCCCCCTATCGCAAATAGCGTGCGACATCTTTTGCAAAATAAGTGATGAGAATATCTGCTCCTGCGCGTTTCATGCCTGTCAACATTTCCATGACGACCGCCTGTTCGTCGATCCATCCCTGCGCAGATGCTGCTTTGATCATCGCGTATTCGCCACTCACATTGTAGGCGGCCACCGGCACGGAAAATTCTTCGCGAAGTGCGCGGATGACGTCCATGTAAGCCAACGCCGGCTTGACCATCAGCATATCTGCGCCTTCTTTCAAATCGGAGGTCGCTTCAAGCAGCGCTTCGCGGATATTGGCCGGATCCATCTGGTACGTCTTACGGTCTCCAAATGACGGTGCGGAATGCGCTGCTTCTCGGAATGGCCCGTAAAAAGACGATGCGTACTTGACGGAATAGGATAAAATCGGCGTCTCCAAGTATCCATTGGCATCAAGCGTGGCGCGAATTGCTGCGATACGACCGTCCATCATGTCAGACGGCGCGACAAGGTCTGCGCCAGCACGCACGTGAGAAAGGGCAGTATTCGCGAGCAGTTCCAAACTTTCATCATTGTCAATGTGATCACCATGGACAATCCCACAGTGACCAGCGGGATTGTACTGGCATAAACACACGTCCGTCGCTACGAGCAATCGGGGGTTTTCTTCCTTCGCCGCGCGGATTGCCTGTTGGACAATGCCATCGTCCGCATACGCTTCAGAACTCAAGTCATCTTTCATGGCAGGTAGGCCAAAAAGCAAGATGGAATTAACCCCAAGCTCACTTAGTTCATTGACTTCCCGGCGAAATTCATCGATGCTCAAGTGTTCCACGCCAGGCATGGACAACACTGGATGCCTACCTGCATCGTGAGTCACAAAAAGCGGGTACATCAAATCATCCGTATGAAGGCGAGTTTCTCTGACCAGATCCCGTAATACCGGGTGACTACGTAAACGGCGGTGACGGTCAAATACTATATTCATGTGAATTCCTTCCTCTCATTTTCCAGTGTTGTTCGTCACAAAGTGTACCAAAGCTTCCATCAATGACGATGTTGAAGCTGTTTCTGCTACTACCTGAGGCTCATAACCGTATGCCTGAATCGCTTGCCCAGTCTTCGGCCCCACAGCCGCCAGGATACAATCCTTCAACCATCCTTCCGGCGCAATCTCCAACAGCGCTTTGACCGCAGACCCACTGTAAAAAGTGATGACATCGACATTTTTTTGACCGATATCGTCTATTAGTCTTCTCGCGTGAGGCGTGGTCAAGGTTTCATATCCGACTGCTTCCATCACTTGATAGCCGCGTTCCGCTAATTGGATTGAAAATGTCGGTTCCACCAGATTACCTCGCACAAACAGCACGCGCATGCGACCATCACTTGGGGTTCCCATGAGTGTGACGAGATGCTCTGCAGCAAAGACTTGCGGCGTGGGTGCGACCGCAAACCCTGCCTGCATTGCTGCATTTGCAGTTGCTTTTCCCACACAATACGCCAGTTGATGCGGCAACAAGGCTTTTTGTATTACGCGGCACCCTTCTATATAAGCATGTACGCCGTTCACGCTTGTAAAAACATAAATATCGGGCATCACGTCAATCGCTGCCAGAAAATCAGGGGCTTGATGACGTAAGGCAATATCGATCAGCGGGTACGAGAGTGGCTCTCCGCCCGCCATCCTGATTTGTTCAGTGATGTCCATCGATTGATCACGCGGTCGCGTCACCGCGATGCGAAGTCCGGCAAGCGGTATATTCACTTCCATCCCGACTGAGTGCTGGCGAGTCTTGATAAGATGTCGCGCCCTCCGTTTTCGAGCATGTGCAAGGCCAAATCCTGTCCCAATTTTGCGCTTGCCAGACCGCTTACCTGATCGCGTACCATCAGTGTGCCGTCCGGCATTCCTATAAACCCTTCTACCATAAGATGAATCTCATCTCCCAGCTCCTTTGAAGCCAGTGCATGCGCCGCGACAGGCACTTGACAACTACCGCCCACTGCGCCAAGAAACGCACGTTCTGCGTTTGTCGCCACAAAAGTTAGGGGATCGTGCAGCGCGCCTAGCACGCTCAGCACCTCTTCATCATCTTCCCTGCACTCAAGCGCCAAGGCACCCTGGCCCACCGCGGGGATAAATTCAGAGGGTGGGAGCGGCACCGCGACATAGGTGTTTTCACCAGTAGACACTGTTTCTCCCTGCCACCAGCCCATTCGGGATAACCCTGCAGCGGCAAGGATGATCGCATCAAGGGACGCCAGTTTGCGAAGCCTGGTATCAATATTCCCGCGAAGTGGTTCCACTTTCAGGTCCCTTCGCGCAAAGAGCAACATGGCACTGCGACGAAGCGAACTTGTTCCGATGCGCGCGCCCTCAGGCAGCGTGTTCAAACGATAACCATTCACGCTGATTAAAAGGTCACGCGCATCTTCCCGCTTCGGAACAGCACCGATCGTCAGCCCATCCGCTAATTCCGCAGGCACGTCTTTCATGCTGTGCACCGCAAAATCGATGGTTTTTTCTTGCAAAAGTGCTTCGATTTCCGAAACAAAGAGCCCTTTTCCGCCTACTTCCGCCAGCGCCCGATCCTGTATGCGATCCCCTTTTGTTACCACTTCCATGACCTCTACCACAAGCCCTGGATTGGCGGCAATGAGCGCATCAACGACCTGTAGAGTCTGTGTTTTCGCCAGTGCGCTACGTCTAGTACCGACCGTAATTTTTCGCAATGATTTCCCTTCTTTACCAATGATGAAATTTTGAAATAAATTCCCCCACAATCAAAAAATTAGCCATCACCACCACATAGATGACTAGATTCATCCACGCCCCCATACGTCCGCGGATCTTCCCTGTATACCGCAAGATCAGATAGAGTGCGTAGAAGATCATCACCAGGATCGAAACCACAATTTTCGCATCAAAAAAAAGAAACCGACCTTCCAATAATCGATACCAGATCGCCCCGAACAGCATGCCGATGACAAGCAAAGGCAACCCAACAAATGCTGAGCGATAAGCAAAAAAGTCCAATCTTTCGAGCGGAGGCAAGCGATTAAACGGACCACTTGTGAAATCTTTGCTGCGTAGGGCTCGCTCCTCCATCAGATATAACGCGCTAAAAATAGCAGAAAGTGAGAACGCAATGTAACTCAGCAATGAGACACTCACATGCAGAAAAAGCAGATCACCCTGTCGTATCCGCTCGATTTGCGGGTGCGAATGCACGATGGCATCAAAAGCGACAAAAATAAACCCGAGCAAACTGACGAAAAACGAGACATAATCCACTCGCCAAAACAAATTCATTATAATCGACACGGTAATCAGTAACCAGGAAAAAAACACCGTCGCTTGCAAGGAAGTAAAAAAAGGCAACATGTGATCGAATGACATCCGCTCGATCAAAAATGTCGATTCCAAACTCCAGACAATCGCAAGAACGACAATCCCAAGTCGGTTTGCCGTCTTATTTTCCCTTAACAAGTCGATAAAAAACAAACTGATACTCAAAAAATAGCTGACGATCATCGCCAAATAAATCGCGGTGTTAAATGTGCCGGTCATCTTACATCACTCACAATGCCGCCAGTGGATTAATGGAACGGCTCTCTCGCCAACTGAGCGCCTGATACTCTTGGTCCTCCCTGTACGCTGATGCCTTTGCATTCGACAATTCTGTATTCAGTTGCGGGGTCAAACTACCGTGATCGATCGACGGCTCGTACTCAATTTCAAACAATCTCGCAAATGTCTGCAAATGATTGGCGCCATCTGGTTCTGTCGCCATCGCTTTCAAATTGACGGTCGGATTTCTCAAAATTTGATTTGCAATGCTTTGGATGTGCTTTTGTATTACTTTTTTACCATGTTCGTCGAGATCCGGGAGTTTGTGAAACAAACTTTCGAGCACTTCGTTCTGGATGTTCTGCGCTTTTTGCCGAAGCGCCGCGATCAGCGGAAATGCCTCCTGTTCCTGTAGCCATGCCTGCAAGCTGATGATTTCCTCTTCCATCCACGATTCCACACGCTCCGCTTCCTGATGGCGAAGTGACACGTTCGCTGCCACCACCTCCTGCAGGTCATCAATGTCGTAGAGGTACACGTCACTGAGTTTCCCCACGGCAGGGTCGACATCGCGAGGGACTGCAATATCGATAATAAACATCGGACGCATCCTGCGGCGCCTCATCGCCTCGCCTACCATTTCTGCACTCATCAGGAGTTGCTGAGCACCAGTCGATGTGATGACAATATCTGCGCGAATCAGTGCTTCCTTCAATTGATCGAGTGTGATCGCTTGTCCGCTAAATTTTTTCGCCACGGTCTCCGCCCTCGCGATGGTGCGATTGGCGATCATGACGTCCTTCACCCCTTGCGCGGCCAGGTGAGTCAACGTCAGTTCACTCATTTTTCCGGCGCCGATGACAAGCACTGATTTGTTCTGCAATTGGTCAAATACTTTTTTTGCAAGGGCCACTGCCGCATAACTGACGGAGACTGCGTTTTGTCCGATGGAGGTCTCTGCCTGCACTTTTTTTCCAAAAGCAATCACGCGATTAAATAGCGCATTCAGGAGAGAACCCGTCGCCCCCTCTTCCTGCGCAAATAGATAGGCGTGCTTAAATTGCCCCAAAATTTGTGTTTCGCCTACTATCATGGAATCCATGCCGGTGACCACGCGCAGCATGTGCCTGATGGCGTAAATGCCTTCCTTGACGTATAAATGGTCATAAAAATCCCTTTCGGGCAAATGGGATACCGATGCTAAGAAGCGACGGATCCCCGCTTGTGCCATCGAGGTATCTTCTACGATCGCATAGATTTCTGTCCGGTTGCAGGTCGATAACAGCACCACTTCCTGGCAATCGACCTCTTCCTTCAGTTGCAGAATCGATGCTGCCAGCATCGATTCAGGCACAGTAAAACACTCGCGCAAGTCCACCGGTGCGGTGCGATAATTGATTCCGACCAGTAAAATCTTCAACTCTTCATCCCCAATAAATATGAAATCTCAAAATTTATATCGATTACATTTCAATTATTATACCAAAGAAAGGAGAAAATTTTCTTGACCGCTTTTTGAAACTATAATTATTGTATTATAAAATAGTTTTATTATTTTCGCATTACCATAAAGGGGTTTTGCTACATTGATCAAACGCATACTTGCTGATAGTGTCCTGCTAATCGTCGCCCTGGTTTGGGGAGCGACGTTTGTGTTGGTGCAAGACGCCATTCGACAGATCCCGGTATTTTCATTCCTTGCCATACGTTTTTTTGTTTCCGGAATCTTGTTATTTATTCCTGTTCTCATTGTTCCTACGCTTCGCAAAACTCTGTCTGACCATCAGATGTGGAAGGCAGCCGGATGGATGGGTTTTTGGTTGTTTGCCGGGTACGCTTTGCAAACCATTGGACTTTTATACACATCGCCTGGCAAGGCAGGCTTCATCACGGGTCTGAATGTCGTGCTGGTACCGGTATTCTCCATTTTTGTCCTGCGCCATTTGCCGACACGATGGGCCTGGATTGGCGTGGCACTCGCCACCATCGGACTGTTTTTCCTGACATTTGATCACGCCGGAAGTTTCAATATTGGCGATATGATGGAATTTCTTTGTGCGATTTCTTTTGCGATGCAAATTGTCGTCGTCGGCAAACACGCCAATCAATTTGCTTCCCTTCCCATGACAGCGATTCAAATCACGCTGGTGGGGTTATTGTCAATCATCGCAGGTTTGATCACGCGAGTGAATATCACGCAGAGTTTTCATTCCCTCACGAATGTCACGGTGATCAACGCGCTTTGGATTTGCATCTTACTGGCGACGTTACTCGCCTATCTTGTGCAGATGGTCTTCCAAAAATTCACTACCGCCACCCGCACTGCGCTGGTTTTTTCCATGGAACCGGTCTTTGCCGCGCTATCTGCCTACATCCTCATTCATGAAGTGATGACGCCACTAGCGCTCGTCGGCAGTGCCCTGATCCTCATTGGCATGCTGGTGGCAGAACTAGGCGGACAGGAAAAGGCAATCCATCAGTCGACCTGATCAGGATTGCCTGTCCACCCAATTGCCTGTTCAATTCGCTCCCACAGCTGATCCATGCCAGCACCCGTCTCCGAAGATGTCATGATCAGCGATGAAGTCCCAATTCCTAATTCTTTTCGTATCATGCTGACATTTTTCATCTGAGCCCCGTGCGACAGCTTATCCGCCTTGGTTGCGACAACGAGAAATGGTCGATCGATGTGTTGTAGCCATTTCGCCATGGTCACGTCCAGTTTGGTCGGAGAATGGCGAATGTCGACCAGCATCAACACAAGTGCCAGATTATTTCTTTTCAAAAAATACTCTTCAATCATCGGTCCCCAGGTACTTCTCAAATCTTTCGCCACTTTGGCGTAGCCATAACCCGGAAGGTCGACAAAATAAAACGACTCATTGATGTGATAAAAGTTGATCGTCTGGGTCTTTCCTGGATTACTGGAAATATGAGCGAGTTTGCGCCGCCCCAGCAACTTGTTGATGAGCGAAGACTTGCCAACATTAGACCTGCCAACAAAGACAATTTCCCGCTCATCGCCTTGCGGATACTGGTATTGACTAACCGCTGAAATGACAAATTCGGAAGACTTAATGATCATGCAGGATCCACCAGCGCGTTTTTCAACACTTCATCCATGTGGCTGACAAAAATAATCGTCAAATCCTGCCGCACGCTTTCCGGTATGTCATCCACGTCCTTGCGATTGTCAATCGGCAACAATATTGTCTTAATCCCGGCGCGATGAGCGCTGAGCGATTTTTCCTTGACACCGCCGATCGGAAGAACCCGACCACGAAGCGTAATTTCCCCTGTCATTGCCACCTCTTTATGAATGGCTCGGCCAGTCAATGCCGAGGCAAGGGCAGTAGCCATCGTAATCCCCGCAGATGGCCCGTCTTTCGGAATCGCGCCTTCGGGCACATGAATGTGGATATCGCGTTCATCCATCATATCGATCGGCAAATCAAGTGCCTGCAAGCGAGAACGCACGTAGGAGATCGCCGCCTGGGCCGACTCTTTCATCACGTCTCCGAGTTGCCCGGTGATGGTTAATTTGCCCTTTCCTTCGACGACTGAGACTTCAATGGCGAGCGTATCACCGCCCGCTTCCGTCCATGCGAGCCCAGTCGCCACACCGACCTGATCCTGTTCTTCCGCCATCCCGTAACGATAGCGAGAAGACCCCAACATTTTTTCCAAATTGCGGGAAGTAACTGTCACGCGCTTTTTTTCACCCATGACGATCTGCTTTGCCGCTTTCCGGCATAACGCGGCGATTTGCCGCTCCAGATTGCGCACACCTGCTTCCCGGGTGTATTCTCTGATCACTTTCAGCATAGCCTCTTCGCCAATTTGCAATTTTTCCCTGCTTAATCCGTGGGCGGAGCGCTGCTTAGGCAACAGGTATTCCATGGAAATCCTCAGCTTTTCCACTTCTGTATACCCTGATATAAAAATAGTTTCCATCCTATCCAACAACGGTTGAGGAATGGCATACGCGTTGTTTGCCGTAGTAATGAACATCACTTTGGATAAATCGTAGGGCACCTCGATATAGTGGTCGCTAAACGTGCTGTTCTGTTCCGGATCGAGCACTTCCAGCATGGCAGAGGAAGGATCTCCGCGAAAATCGTGGGCCATTTTGTCAATTTCATCAAGTAAAAATACAGGATTGATCACGCCAGCAGTTTTCATGCCCTGAATGATTCTACCCGGGAGCGACCCCACGTAAGTCCGACGATGACCGCGAATTTCCGCCTCATCACGCACGCCTCCAAGAGATACGCGGACAAATTTGCGACCCAGCGCGCGGGCCACCGATTTAGCGAGGGACGTCTTGCCGACACCTGGTGGACCAACCAGGCACAGAATGGGGCCCTTGTGCTCACCGGCTAATTTCTGTACCGCTAAATACTCGAGAATTCTTTCTTTTACTTTTTGAAGACCATAATGATCCTCGTCAAGCGTAGTCTGCGACTTCTCCATGTCGATCAGCACATCATCTGTCGCTGCCCAAGGAATCGTCAACAGCCAGTCAATGTACGTTCGTATCACCGAACCTTCGGCAGAAGACTGAGGTACTTTTTCCAGGCGGTCTATTTCTTTGCCCACCCGCTCTTTTACTGATTCTGGCATCGCAGATTTTTCAAGCTGTTCGCGAAGCTCGTCCACTTCGCTTTGTCGACCATCCTTATCGCCAAGTTCCTTTTGAATGGCTTTCATTTGTTCTCGCAAATAGTATTCTTTTTGCGTTCGTTCCATTTGTTTGCGAACCCGTTGGTTAATTTTTTTTTCGAGTTCGAGTACTTCTTGCTCATTAGACAAAATTTGCAATAACGTCTCCAGCCTTGCTGAGACATCCAACGCTTCAAGAATCGCCTGCTTGTCCTTCATTTTTAAGGAAAGATTAGCGGCAATAGCATCCGCTAACCGCCCGGGATCCTCGATGTCTGCAATCGCAGCGCTCATTTCCGAGTTGTTCTTTTTTGACAGTTTTAAATACGTATCGTACTGTTCCACCACGGCATGCATCAATGCGCCTAACTCAGGATCTCGGCTTTCCGACTCCTCAATCACCACAGCATGAACTTCAAAATACTCATCCTGATCAGAAAAAGCGTCAATTTTTGCCCTTTTTAATCCCTCTACAAGCACGCGAAGCGTCCCGTTAGGAAGTTTCATCATTTGTTTCACACGGGCCAAGGTACCAATCTGGTATATATCTTCCGGATCTGGCTCTTCGGCCTGCGTATCCATTTGCGTGGAAAGCAGGATGAGGTGATCATCCACCATCGCTTTGTCCAGGGCGCGAATGGATTTGTCCCTTCCCACGTCCAGATGGATAACCATAGAAGGGAAAACAAGCAACCCCCGCAACGGCAAAAGAGGTAGGATTTTCTCGTTTGCTGATGTACGATCCACAAAGCGCACCTCCTTGCGTATATCTCATCGCATTGTATCGAAATTAGATGGCTTTGTCTAACAAATTCCACCTTGTGCAATGGCGGCAGGAGCTATCGGCAAGGCAGGCATTTGCTTTTCTTTCGCAATCATCACGGGCTCTTTCGCCAGCGCAAACACAATCGCGTCTTCTAATTTATGGACAAAATGAACCTCTAACCCTGCGCCAAGGCTAGACATGTTACGTTCCGCCTGTTGTGCAGAGAGAATCACCCGTTGTACTCCCGAACGCCTTGCCGCGTCCAATTTTGCGAGGATTCCACCCACCGGTTTGATGTCGCCTTTTAGTGAGACTTCTCCCGTCATCGCCACCTGATGGTCGATCGGCACTTCCATTACCGCCGAATAAATTGCGACGGCCATCGATACTCCTGCAGAAGGACCATCTACAGGAATTCCCCCTGGGAAATTCAGGTGAATGTCATAATCCTGCAAATGGACAGGTACGATATTTTTGAGCGCGGTCATCGCATTATCCAGTGACCCCATCACCATGCTGCGACGTTTGATCACCCTTTTTCCCCCATTGATCTCCTCTTCCTCCACAGCTCCTGTCACGCTCACCTTGCCATGTCCCTCCACCAGTGCTTTTCTTGCCACGGCCTCAATCTCCAGAAGTACACCTGACATCGGGCCTAGTATCGCTAGACCGTTGACCACGCCTACTTGTGATTCATTTCCGATGCGCTTGTCTGGACGCGGTGGCAATTGACTGCTCTCGGCCACCCATTCCACATCCGATTCGTCAATCTCCTGCCTGTTTTCCACCATCGCAATGCCTGCTGAGAGTTGAACCATGTTCACCGCATCCCTGCCATTGGTGGCATAACGCTTCACAGCCATCACTGCGGCCTCCGTCATTTGAAGCTGCACTTTTTTTGCTGCTTTTCGTACGATTTCGGTGATTTCATCAGGGACAAGCGGTCGGAAAAACACCTCGATACAGCGAGATCGAATGGCTGGGGGCAGATCTTCCGGATTTCTCGTCGTCGCACCCACCAATCGAAAATCTGCCGGCAATCCGTTTTGAAAAATATCGTGAATGTGCTGGGGAATGTTCGTGTCATCCTGATTATAATACGCGCTCTCAAAAAACACTTTCCGGTCTTCCAGCACCTTTAACAATTTGTTGATTTGAATAGGGTGCAACTCGCCGATTTCGTCAATAAAAAGAATGCCCCCGTGCGCTTTTGTCACCGCTCCCGGTTTGGGTTGGGGAATTCCTGCCACTCCCATAGAACCGGCCCCCTGATAGATGGGATCATGCACTGACCCGATCAAGGGATCCGCGATACCCCGTTCATCAAAACGCGCGGTGGTCGCATCCATTTCACAAAAGACGGCCTCTTGACGAAAAGGAGAATAGGACATTCGTTTTGCTTCTTCCAGCACCACGCGAGCGGCTGCCGTCTTCCCTACGCCAGGAGGTCCATAAATGATGACGTGCTGTGGATTGGGACCACACAGCGTAGCCCGAAGCGCACGCAGCCCTTCCTCTTGTCCGACGATATCCGATAACTTCGTAGGTCGCGCTTTTTCCGCTAAAGGTTCGGTGAGGCTGATTGATCGAAGGGCATTCAACTTTTCCATCTCTCGTACAGAATCGCGGTCTATGGTCACGCGATGACGCTGTTGATGTTTTATCTGTTGAATAAAATAAACGGCAATAACACCGGCAAACCCCACTTGCAGCAACCCTAAAAATAATAAAGTAGTATTCACTGTCATGCCTCTCTCTCCTTGATAGTCTTAGTAAGTATATCCAGGAGCAAAAAGGCTTAAACGAAAAAAAGCGACGAATGGGATTTCCCATCCATCGCTCTAAATCCGAGACTGACAATCAGGCAGTCTCTTCTTTTTTCTTTTTCTTTTTGGAGTCACTAGCCGGTCCCGCATCTACCATCAGAATTGGCTCTTCACGTTTGAGTACTGTCTCTTTCGTGACCACGCACTTCTTGATGTCTTCGCGCGAAGGCAATTCGTACATCACGTCAAGCATGATCCCCTCGATGATGGCACGCAGTCCGCGAGCCCCTGTGTTGCGCTTGATCGCTTCTTTAGCGATTTCGCTTAAGGCTTCATCGGCGAATTCCAGCTCCACCGCGTCCATTTCCAGAAGACGTTGATATTGCTTGACCAACGCATTTTTCGGTTCGGTCAAAATTTGCTTCAACGCTTCTTCATCTAGCGCCTCTAGAGTAGCCACTACCGGAAGTCGTCCAACAAATTCCGGAATCAACCCGTATTTGAGTAAGTCTTCCGGCAACACCTTGGTCAACATTTCCTCGTCGCGAACTTCATGGTTGGTGCTGTCTGCATTGCCAAAACCGATCACTTTTTTGCCCAAACGGCGCTTGATAATCGGTTCAATGCCGTCAAATGCGCCGCCGCAGATAAACTGGATGTTGGTCGTATCAATCTGAATGAATTCCTGATGCGGATGCTTTCTGCCTCCTTGCGGAGGAACGCTTGCGACGGTACCTTCCAGAATTTTAAGCAATGCCTGTTGTACACCCTCGCCAGAAACGTCTCTCGTGATCGAAGGATTTTCCGATTTGCGCGCGATTTTGTCTATCTCATCGATGTAGATGATCCCTTTTTCGGCTTTCTCCACATCGTAATCCGCAGCCTGGATCAATTTGAGAAGAATATTCTCTACGTCCTCACCCACATAACCAGCTTCCGTCAGCGAAGTGGCATCGGCAATCGCAAATGGGACATTCAAAATTTTGGCGAGTGTCTGCGCTAGCAAGGTCTTTCCTGAACCAGTAGGACCAATGAGCAGGATATTGCTCTTTTGGAGTTCCACTTCATCGTTTTTGGAACTGGAATTAATGCGTTTATAGTGATTGTAAACGGCAACCGCGAGTGATTTTTTGGCGCGATCCTGGCCGATGACGTAAGAATCAAGAATGTTCTTGATTTCCGTTGGCTTAGGAACGTCCTTCATCTCAAACTCTTCTTCTTCGCCGAGTTCCTCTTCTACAATTTCGTTGCAAAGCTCAATACATTCATCGCAAATGTACACACCGGGACCTGCCACAAGTTTTCGCACCTGATCCTGCGTTTTGCCGCAGAATGAACATTTCAGTTGCCCTTTATCATCGTTAAACTTGAACACAGCTATCCCTCCTTATTTTAAGTCCGGTCGTAAAATCACCTCATCGATGAGGCCATATTCTTTCGCTTCTTCGGCGGACATCCAATTATCGCGATCCGTATCTTTTTCGATTCGCTCAAGAGGTTGCCCTGTGCGCTCCGCGTAAATGTTGTTCAATTTGTTGCGAGTTTTCAAAATCCATTCCGCATGGATTTTGATATCGCTTGCTTGTCCCCTTACGCCGCCAAGCGGTTGATGAATCATAATTTCACTATTAGGAAGCGCAAAGCGCTTGCCCTTAGCTCCCGCCGTTAAAAGAAGCGATCCCATACTTGCGGCAAGTCCCACGCAAATGGTCGACACCTGCGGTTTAATGTATTGCATGGTATCAAAAATCGCCATACCGGCTGTCACCGATCCGCCAGGACTATTGATGTACAGGCTGATATCTTTGTCCGAATCTTCGGAAGCCAAAAATAACATCTGTGCCACCACTGAATTGGCCACATAATCGTCAATCGGCGTGCCAATAAAAATAATGCGGTCTTTCAAGAGACGAGAATAGATGTCATATGCCCTCTCGCCACGACTGGTCTGCTCAATCACCATTGGTACTAAATTCATGCTGAATCCCTCCTGCATTACAAAAACAGACGGTTTATCGATTAGGAAAAAATAAGGCACAACATAGAGTGCCTTATCGTCTCTTGGTTCCCATTTTACACGAAGTTACGCTTGTGTGCTACGCTCTACCAAAAATTGAACAGTTTTACGGGATAAAATGTCACTTCGAATCCCCACAAATTCAGGGTCCCTACTGCCCACGATTTCTTTGACGCGCTCAAATTCAAGCTGAGTGGCATCCGCCACTTTTTGTAATTCCAGGTCCACTTCCTCTTCCGTGACCAGAATGTTTTCCTTCGTGGCAATTGCTTCAAGCACCAGGGAAGATTTAACGCGGCGCTCTGCCTCTTCCCGGAATTGTCCCCTCAACTCGTCACTCGTCGTCCCGGTAAATTCCTGATAAGCGTCAAGAGGAATTCCCTGCTGCTCTAGGCGAGAACCGAACTCTTTCACCTGAACGTCAATTTCGTCTTCAATCATGACCGGGGGAATATCGATTTTCGCATCTTCCACCACTTTGGCAATGATTTGATCTTCGATATAATGCTCATGCTGATGCTCTGCATCATGCTCTAGTTGATGACGAACATCCGCCTTCAACTCTTCCAGTGTCTCAAACTCGCTGATGTCTTTGGCAAAGTCGTCGTCAAGCTCTGGAAGCACTTTTCGCTTAATATCATGAACATGAACCTTAAATATTGCTTCTTGACCCGCCAGTGATTTTACATGGTAGTCTTCGGGGAAAGTGATGGTGATTTCCCGATCCTCTCCTGCCTTGATACCAATCAGTTGGTCTTCAAATCCAGGAACAAACGTTCCAGAACCGATTTCCAGTTGATAATTCTCCGCTTCTCCGCCCTCGAATTCTTCGCCATTCACATAGCCTACAAAATCCATGACGAGCAGGTCGCCTTTTTCAGCTTCTCCATCTTCCAGCACATGAAGTTCCGCATGTCCAGTACGCAGTTTTTCGAGCTCTTCTTCGAGCATCTCATCTGTCACGTCAAAGGCCTTGTCTTCAAATGGCACATTTATGTATTCGCCAAGTTCTACCTCTGGTTTGAGTGTCACGGTTGCCTTAAAGAGTAAAGGTTTTCCCGCTTCCATTTGCACCACGTCGATTTGAGGACGATCCACTGGTTGCAACTGTGATTCAAATACCGCTTCAGAATACGCGCCGGGAAGCACAATATCCAAAGCGTCTTGATAAAGAGATTCCACACCATAACGCGACTCAAATATTCTTCTTGGCACTTTCCCTTTTCTGAAACCTGGAATCGTGACTGTTTTCACTACTTTTTTAAATGCTTGATCCAACGCGTCAGAAAACTTTTCCGCAGCCACTTCTACTTCTAATACGCCAGTATTCGGCTCTGTCTTTTCCCATTTCACTGCCATAAATCATAGTCCCCCAAAATCAAGTAGTGTCGTCCCAGCGGGAATTACGTCCCGGACCCGCAGCTAAAAGGTGGTTCTGCGACGCATGAAACACTGATCAATTGTATCCTCAAAAACCCGAAAACGCAAGGTTTTGGGGTTCGTGTTCCTGTTAATTTTTTGGCTATCAATCAGCGAAATGCTTCATGAATAGTCAAAACCGGTTGTAAACAGCAATCTGCTGCTTCACCAAGCGTCGTCCATTCGCCCATCGTCCTGGTTAAAAAAAGCGCTTTGATCTCTCTATACCAGGGGTCATCATCCGTCGCTGGCGCAAGATGATGGTCGATCCAGTCCGGTCTATTCACAGCCAGGCAAAAGTTTCTCCAGAACTTCTCCTCCAATGCAGCAAGTGACATGGTACGCCTGTCTTTCGTTTCATACAAATGATAACAAACATAGCGGCCAGTGATTTCGTGGATTCCATCTTCGACGCCGAGAATGGATTCGCTCATGGCATGAATGTGCAAAAAACCTTGTAATGCGGACATCATCGCCACATCGATATAATCACCTTGACCAGTACGCGCTTTTTGTAACAGCGCCGCCAAAATCCCTTCCACTGCGACCAGCCCGCCAATCAGGTCCGCGAATTGAACACGGGGAACAATCGGCTTTCCAGCACTATCTGTCATTTGCGACAACAGTCCGCTTGTAGCCACATAATTCAAATCATGGCCGGCTAGATGTGACAAACGATTAGGAGGTTGTCCGTAACCGGTCAATGAACAGTACACGATGGATGGGTTGATGCTTTTGATTTGTTCATAACCGATTCCCAGGCGATCTGCCGTTCCCGGTCGGAATCCTTCTAACACCACATCTACTGTCGCTGCAATCTTTAGGGCCTGTTCAAGTCCCTGCGCGGTTTTCAGGTCGATGGTAATTGTATGTTTGTGATCGTTGTTGGCCAAATACACAATCCCTGTTGATTCCTTAGTGCGACCGAGCCATCTTGCGGGATCCCCGCCAGGAGGCTCGACTTTCATCACTTCTGCACCCATTTCCGCCAAGCGTTTGGTGGCAAATGGGCCGGGCAACAACTGGGTAAAATCCAGTACCCGTATTCCCTGTAAACGTTCGCCGACTTGTCCCCTGCCCATGTTGTCACCTCGAAAAGTCAATTAGTTGACAAACTTGTTACTGCCTTTCCAGTCTTGTTCACGCAACCGGAATTTTTGTAGTTTGCCAGTAGCCGTTCTTGGTAGCATTTCCACCAATTCGAAGATTTTTGGCACTTTAAAGTGGCTCATCCGAGCACGGCACCATTCGCGAAGTTCGTCTAAGTCCAGAGTCATCCCCTCTTTGAGCACAATGTATGCTTTTGGCACTTCGCCCCATTTTTCATCAGGCACAGCAACAACACCCACTTCAAGAATCGCCGGATGTTCGTAAAGCACCCCTTCTACTTCAACGGAAGACACATTTTCTCCACCGGAAATAATGACATCTTTGGAGCGGTCCACAATTTCGATATATCCGTCTGGATGCACCACCGCCAGGTCTCCGGTATAGAACCACCCATTTCGAATGGCTTCTGCTGTTTGTTCTGGTTGTTTGTAGTACCCTTCCATTACTACGTTGCCCCTAGTGACGATCTCTCCGATTTCCCTGCCGTTCCACTCCACATCCGATGCATCCTTGCGCACCACTTTGGTTTCGCCGTTAAATAACATTTCCACGCCTTGCCTCGCCTTGATTTTTGCCTGTTCTTCCATGGAAAGCGCAGCAAAATCCGCTCTCCATTCGCAATACGTGATAAAGGGTGACACTTCGGTAAGTCCGTACACATGGATAACGTCCATGTGAAATAATTTTTGCACCTTATCGATGACAGCAGCCGGCGGAGGAGACCCTGCCGTTGCCATGCGGGGGTGAGTTGAAATCCTGACCTGATCTGCACCAGGCGCATTGATCAGCATGTTAAGTACGGTCGGAGCCCCACAAGCGAGTGATACGTTCTGATCCACAAACAGATTCAGCGTCTGTACGGGATCTATTTTTCGCAGGCAGATATGCGTGCCGCCAATCGCAGTGATCGCCCATACTCCGCCCCAGCCATTGGCATGGAAAAGTGGCAGTGTATGCAAATACACGTCCTCGTGCACCACGCGCAGATGATAGAGAAAATCCGCCGCATTGATGTAATTGTTGCGATGAGTCAGAATGACACCTTTCGGTTTTGAGGTCGTGCCACTAGTGTAGTTGATCGTGATCGCCTGATTTTCGTCGATTTCCACCGCAAAAGGTGTTATGGAAGCGCTTTCTAGGATAGTCTCATAATTATGCGCTACAAGAGAGGACGGAAAGTCACTTTCCACTTGGATAAAAATGCGCACCTGCGTCAATCGAGGAACCAGCCGCTCGATCATGGCACCGTATTCACTATCCACAATGATCGCTTTCGAATCACTATGTTCGAGTATGTAAAATACTTCTTCTTCCGCGAGGCGAATATTGAGTGGGACCATGACGGCCCCCATTTGGCCAATGCCATAGAAACATTCAATCATCTCATGAGTATTTGGCAACATAACGGCAATATGGTCACCTGACGTCAAGCCCAGTGCTTTAAGCGCACTAGACAAACGCCAAGTGCGTTCGTCAAACTCTTCATAAGTCCAACTCGACGTTCCGTCGATGATTGCGGTTTTTGTAGGATAGAGTTTACGAGCTCGTCGCTTAAATTCAATGGGTGTTAATGGTGTAATCAAGAAAACCCCTCCCGAACATTTTATTTTAATATTCTATCATTGACCAAATGAATCTACCAGTTATGTCAGGACCAATCACTTTCACTTCGTGCTATTAATCGCCTTCTCCCATACTGCAAGCGTATGTTCTCCCGTTAGTGTAAAGAGATGACCTTGGCGAGAAAACACAAGCGTTGGAAATCCATTTTTGGAGTTTTTAGCCACCTCATTGGTGTTTAATATATAGTACACTCGAAACCCGTTAAGATGGTAAGCGGATATTTCTTGGCTTGTCAAATGGATGGCTTGCAAGAGCGTAGTACCCGGTACAAATCCTTCGCTGACAAGCACCGGAAGTCGCTTAAAGTGTGCCTTGTTTTTATTTAAGGCAATCAATGTGCGTTGGCAGTGCGGACACCAGTAGGCTTCAAAGAGGATCGGTTGTCTACTGGCGTTTAACATCACCATTCTACCTTTTGCCGTGAGTGCTTCCACTTGATTGTAAAGTTGAGAGGAGGCCGTCTGGGGATTGAACGATGCCCCAGGCGTCACCACCATCAGCCCCAGTTCATTTTTAAAAGGAGGATTCTTTTCTTTAGTTAATCCTGCGATAGAGTTCAGGATGCCGCACCCTTCAAGAAAACCGAATGCCACGAGGCCGATTACAAAGAGTGACAAATTGCTTAAAATACGCTGCTGCTTCATGTGTTCACCGCCAATTTGATGTTAGAAAGCCCCGCGCGAAAATGGCGCGGGGCTTTTGTCGCTTTCTATATTATAGCGTGGGATAGGGGGCGCTTAAAATACTTCTGAAACAGATTTAGCTTGCATGAAAAGCTGCAGGTAATCCGGGCCGCCTGTTTTGGAGTCAGTACCGGACATATTGAAACCGCCAAAAGGATGCGCGCCCACCATAGCACCTGTGCACTTGCGGTTGAAATACAGATTGCCGCAATGCATGCGTTGTTCTGCATATTCAAAATGTGCCCTGTCATTAGAATAAAGAGAACCAGTCAACCCGTATTCCGTATTGTTAAAGATATCAATGGCTTCTTCAAAACTGTCCGCTTTGCTGATCGCAAGGACAGGTCCAAAAATCTCTTCTTGCATGATTCGCGCTTCCGGTTTGACGTCGGCAAAAACGGTAGGTTGAATATAGTAACCGTTACCCTCTGCTTTACTGCCACCGCTCACCAAACGGCCTTCCGTTTTACCAATCTCAATATATTCCAAAATTTTGTTGTAAGCCCCATGATCAGATACAGGACCAATAGCAAAGTTTTCCTCCGGCAACCCAATCGCTAGTGCATCTGTTTTCTCAATCACTTTTTTCAGGACTTCGTCATAGACGTCTTTGTGAATAATGGCACGCGACCCTGCGGAACATTTTTGACCCTGGAATCCAAACGCTGATGTGACAATTGCAGAGGCTGCCGCTTCCAGATTCGCGGAGGCATCGACGACAATCGCATCCTTACCGCCCATTTCCGCAACGACTCGTTTCACCCAAATTTGTCCAGGTGCCGTTTTGGCAGCGAGTTCGTTGATGTGCAGTCCCACTTCTTTAGAACCGGTGAACGAGATAAAACGAGTTTTTGGGTGCCCAACAAGATAATCGCCAATTTCCGAACCTGGTCCCGGCACAAAGTTCAGCACGCCTTTCGGCAATCCGACATCTTCCATAAGTTCGGCGAATTTGGCCGCAATCACCATCGTTGGCGAGGCTGGTTTAAGGAGCACTGTGTTGCCTGTCACAATGGCAGAGGTGGTCATGCCAACTAGAATGGCAAGCGGAAAATTCCATGGCGGAATGATGATTCCAACGCCAAGCGGAATATAGTGCATGCGGTTGCGCTCACCAGGGAATGGTGGCAATGCTTTTGACGATGCCAGACGAACCATTTCCCGCGCGTAGAATTCCATGAAATCGATGGCTTCTGCCACATCCCCATCTGCTTCTGCCCAATTTTTCCCGATTTCGTAGACTTCCCATGCGGAAAATTCAAATTTGCGTCTGCGCAGTTCTGCTGCTGCCTTAAAGAGATAATCGGCACGGCTGATCGCGTCAACGTATTGCCAGGTAGAAAATGCCGCTTGCGCTGCTTCCATTGCTTTTTCTGCGAGTTCGCGGTTGGTTTGCGCCACGCTGCCAATGAGTTCATCGACATTGCCAGGATTCATTGACTTTACTTTTTTTTCTGTATAAATTTTTTCGCCATTAATCACTAAAGGGTAATCTTTTCCAAGTTCCCCCTTTACTTTATTCAAAGCAGTTACCATGGCCTCTTTGTTCTCCGGAATTTGAAAATTAACCAGCGCTTCATTCTTAAAATCCAACATCACTGCATAACCCCTTTCGTTTTTTAGAGAGAAGATCACCTGTTGTATTATCGCTTAAACATCGACTTGACAACAAAGCCGACATTGGCAGGACGTTCCGCCAAACGCCTCATGAAATACCCGTACCAGTCATCGCCATAGGGAACATACACTCGCACTGTATAGCCTTGCGCCGCAAGTTCCTCCTGTAATTGGGTCCGGATGCCGTATAACATTTGGAATTCAAACTGAGTCAGTGGTATAGAATGCTCTTTGATAAACCCCTTCAAGTGATTGATGATGACTTCGTCATGAGTGGCAATCGCTGCATAATTGCCGTATATCAGTTGTTGCTCCACTAACTTGATGTAATTCTTGTCCACATCCGCCTTGTCCGGAAAAGCAACGGAGGAAGGTTCCTTATAGGCACCTTTCACAATCCGGAGATTAGGATGAAATTCATTCAAGTCGGCAATATCCTGTTCACTTTTATACAAATAAGATTGAATGACGAGACCTACTGTTTCGCCGAATTCTTGACGAAGTTCCCTGAAGATTTCTAGTGTGATCTCATTATGTGCATAGTCTTCCATATCGATACGTACAAAATTGCCATATTGCTTGGCTTTGCTGAGAATTCTCCGCATGTTGTCCATGCAGAGCGATTTGGAGATGTCCAGGCCAAGCTGAGTCATCTTCAAAGAAAGATGGGATTTTACGCCGCTTTCCTGAATCGCATCGAGCGTTCGCACGCAATAATCAGCGGAAGCAACCGCTTCTTCACTGCTATTTACAAATTCACCCAAGTGATCGAGTGTTGCCAGTATTCCTTGACGGTTTAATTTTGTTACCGCATTAATGGCAGCTTCAATCGTCTCACCTGCGACAAAACGATCTGCTCCAAGCTTGAAGCCGTATTTTCTCGCCAGTTCATTCGAGGATTGGTTTTTCGCCAAATACAATAATGTATCTCTCATCAACTGTGCCATATTGATCCCCCTTTCCACTATCAATTCATATAGACGCAAGAACCATGCCATAGAAAAATGCACATATTTCCGTCTATTATTGAACATTACTGTTCAATAAGTGTATAATTACATTAACAATTTTGTTCAATTTTGAGGCGATGTACATGATAAACTCGCACCCATTATCCAGCATGTCAATGATTCCTAATGAATTGCTGCAGACTATACTGAACACCGTCAGTGAAGCCGTTACCATTGTAGATGCAGATGGTGTGGTACGGTATTGGAATCAAGCCGCAGAGGAACTTTACGATATACCTGCTGATGCCATCTTAGGTCGTCACATCTCTGATTTCGCATGGAAATCCCTGATGCTCTCACGAACGATCGAACAAATGCAACCGATTCGGCAAGCTTATCACGAGCCAAAGCCAGGCATTCATGTGCTCGTCAATTCCTCCATTCTAGAGTTGAATGGTTCAATCATTGGCGTGGTTTCCTCTGAACAGGATGTCACACGGCTTGTCCGGCTTGGTAATGAACTATTCTCTGCAAGTCACCAGCTACGAACACTGGAAGATGAAGTAAAACGATATACGGCTAACGACGATCCGTTTCATCGCATCAAGGGAAGTGGCGCTGCCATCACAAAGACCATTCAAACCGCGCGACGCGTGGCAGAGACAGATGCTACTGTACTGATTACCGGGGAGTCGGGAGTGGGCAAAGAGCTGTTCGCCCATGCCATCCACCGGGCAAGTTCACGCCATGATCAACCATTTGTGGCGATCAACTGTGGCGCTATCCCTAGTGCATTGTTTGAAAGCGAATTGTTCGGATATGAGCGCGGTGCGTTTACGGGGGCAGACCGCCATGGTCGACCGGGAAAAATAGAACTAGCTGACGGGGGCACCTTATTTCTTGATGAAATCGGTGAACTCCCTGCGGAGATGCAGGTCAAATTGTTACGCTTTTTACAGGAGCATCAATTTTATCGCATTGGAGGAACAAAACCCAGCGAGGTAAATGTCCGGATTCTTGCTGCTACCAACCGTAACCTCGAAGAGATGGTCAATGAACGAAAATTTCGCGATGACCTCTTTTACCGTTTGAATGTGGTCCATTTGGAGTTACCACCACTGCGAAAGCGCATTGAAGATATACCGGAACTGATTCAATTATTTTCAAGAGACGCAGCGCTGCAATACGGAAAACCGATACCTCGGTTCTCTCCTGAAGTAATTGTTACATTAATGAACTTTCCATGGCCCGGAAACCTCCGGCAATTACGAAATCTGATGGAGCGCCTTGTCATTCTGTCTGACGGGGATGTGATCGAACGCGATCACCTTCCCGATTCAATGAAAGCGCCAAGGCTAACGGAATGGACCATTGACAATCCTGCAAATCCACCAGTCGCCATGTACGCCCCTGCGCAAATCGAAATCGAACAAATTCGCGCTGCGCTCCAAACAACATACGGCAATAAAACCGCCGCAGCGAAGCTTCTTGGTATTTCTCGTGGCACACTCTACAACAAAATCAAAACCTTTGAGTTAAATTAGCTGTGATCATCATTTGTCAAAACCTTAATTATTGATGAGATTCGCAAGGTGCTGCATAATAGATAGTGATCTATTATTTATAGCTTATACTCAGCTTTAATAGGGTGGAATTGTAAGTGAACTTAACCGAAATGATGAATCACTATGGATACCTGGTGCTTTTTATTTCCCTATTAGTCGAACTCATCGCTTTTGGCCTGCCGACAGAAATTTTGATGGGTTATGCTGGCCTTTTAGCTTATCAGGGAAAGTTGGGGTGGATTCCCTCCGTCCTGATGGCTTGGATAGGTTCTTCGCTTGGCATCAGTGTCTCCTATTATATTGGTCTGAAATTGGGATACCCGTTTTTTGAAAAATACGGGCACAAGATGCATATGGGGCCTGAACGCATGGAAAAAGTCACACAGTGGTTCAGTCGATTTGGCAATAAGTTGATCCTGGTCGCCTATTTCATCCCTGGCGTACGCCATGTGACCGGGTATTTTTCGGGGATTACCGGAATCCCTTTTCGTCAATTTGCGGTTTATGCGTACACTGGCGCATTCATCTGGGTCTTTACATTTATCACTTTAGGGAAGGTGCTTGGTCCGCAATGGGAACTGGTGCATAGTCATATCAGCAAATACTTGCTGATTGGAGGCATCCTGCTTGTTATCGCTGGCGGGATCTTTTATGTATACCGGTATTTCAAAGACCGCATTCTCAGATCATTATCGATCATCATGAGAAAATCCCCATTGCGGGTGAGGCTATTAATAGTTGGTACCGGGGTTCTTTTTATCGGTTTGACGATGGTGATGATCGGAATGATACAGGATTACATGGGGAATGAATTTCATCAGTTTGATTCGGTGAGCGCATTGTTGATTCACGATCTGTTTCCTGCCACCACAACCACTTTGATGAAATCTGTAACGTATTTTGCTTCTTTATGGTGGCTCATCCCCATCTCTGTATTTACGCTCCTTTGGATTGTCTTTCGTGGAAAAGACCGACTGCTTGAAATCATTACTTTTGCAATCGTCATCACTGGTGGAATCGTCCTCGAGGAAGGCCTTCAGGCATTATTTTATCACCTGACAACCAATCACCACTTGACGTTACAAGGCCTGCCTTCCGCTTTTCCTGGAGAGCAGTCCATGATGGCGCTAACCTTTTGGGGATTTGCGGCATATGTCGTTGGCAGACATTCACGAAAAATAATGGTAAAGGCACTTCTGAGTATCATGGTCATGATCATCGTCGTCACCTTAAGCATCAGTTGGATTTTTTTGGGCCTCCAAGTTGCTAATGATATTTTGGCGGGTTTTGTATTTGCAGGAGTGTGGCTGTCCCTAAATACGGTAATTATGGAGATCTTGAGGGAATTAAGAAGAAATCCCTCGCATCAATGATGTCAAGGGATTTTCGTTCGATCATTAGTTATCCGCAGAAACTTTACTAGATAACAAATGTTTTGAATTGCCGTAGAACACATTTTTTACCTTGACAGTGTTGCCGCTGGACTGACGGATTTTGATCGACATTTCCAGATTCCCGTTATCTGATCGGGAAAACTCGGCCCACATGAACGTTCCTTTGACCTTTTGCAAGGCTTGTGTGACATAGGTTTGATAAGCTGCTGGCACTTTCGTCAGTTTCACATCATAAGCCATATTGCCTGATAACACGGGTGAAGTGATTTTTTCTGAAGTGGAAGTTTGACTTCCGTCAGAAACGCTGTTATTACCTTTTGAAACACTTTTTGTTTGCTCGTTTGAAATTCTCTTTACGAGAATAGCCCCATTTGATCGATTGACTTTTACTTCCCATACCTTCCCGTTATCCGTCAAATGAATATCCCAAACAGGAACCCCATGATAAGTATCCAACGATTGATGTAAGACTTGACTGCCTGGTAGCGACTTCTGAGCAATTTGATCTGCTTGCGTGCTAGTGAGTAAAGACTGTGCAAATGCCGCCCCACTTAATGAGATCAGTAGCATGGAAACAGAGGTACCTAGCGCAATCTTTTTTTTCCAAGTCGAGTTGTTCGCAACCATTTTATAATCCTCCTCCAATTGAACTATCTCATTTATAGTCTAGATTACTTAAAGAAAACTGGCGCTTCATGAGTAGCATATCCTCTTCTGTCATTAACACAAAAAAAGCAGGCATATGCCTGTTCATTTGCCGCTATAGCGTTGATTTGAATAGATAGACCAAAGATCGCTTAGTCTAATTTGAAATTTTGTACGATATCATTAAATTTCATGGCTTGATTGTTGGATTCCCATGTACCAGCAGCCAAAGTCCCCATTGCCACCGTCATTTCCTCTGTGGAGGCAGCGGTGTTTTGCGCATATGCGGATGTTTTCTCGACAACTCCAGCGACTGAGTCAATCAGCGAGACGATTTTATCTGAATCAGCAACTTCATCCTTTGTAATAGAGACAATGGAATCAACTTCTCCCGCTGTTTTAGTGACTGCTTCCAGGATTTTTTCTAGTGCTACGCCAGATTGTCCTACCATTTCTGAACCTGTTTTTACCGCTTTTCGGCTTTCTTTCGTAACTTCAACGCTTGAGTTGGTGATAGTCAAGATATTCCTCAATATGTCGCCTACACGAGAAGATTCTTGCCTGGTTTGTTCTGCAAGTCTCCTTACTTCTTCTGCGACTACAGCAAACCCACGCCCATGCTCCCCTGCTCGTGCGGATTCTATGGATGCATTGAGAGCTAAAAGGTTCGTTTGCTCCGCAATATTGCTAATCACCAAAGTGATTTCTTCTATTTGTTTTGAATATTCCTGGAGTTCCTCCATCTTTTGTTCTGTTTCAGAGGTTGTTTGTTCAATCAATTCAATGCTGTGAATGGCCTGAACCACCGTGTCCTTTCCTTGATTCGCCACTCTCTTTGTTTCTGCTGAAATGGAAGAAGCAGTATTTGCTTTATTTCTGGACATTTGTATCAACGAAGACAAACTAACCAGAGACTCTGAAACTTCTAACATGGATTGTGTGCCTAAATTCGATTGTTCCATTACTTCCTGCATTTGATGCGCAATTTCATAAATGGACGCATTAGTTTCTTCCATGGAAGTTGCGGTTTCCGATGAAGATAGCTTTAATTCCTCTGCACTAAGCTTTAATTGTTTGATGATCGAAGTAATTCCTATGGATACTTTATTTAGCTCTAATTGAATTTGCCCTATTTCATCTCTGGATTTAGGTTCTAACTTGACCGTTAGATCACCACTTGCTAAATTTTTCATGAAATTAATAATTCTATGATAAAACTGGGTAAACCGCCAAAAATCATATACGATCAACACAGTAGCAACCAATAAAACCAAACTCGCCCAATACGAATGATGAATAACCGTTTCAGTGAGTCCAACCAGTTGTAAAACCACAAACGGGATATAAGTCTTGATCTGATTACTTACCCCCATCAAAATTCTACCGGACCGTAAAACGTACTTTTTCTCCCCGCACACATAAATTGGGGTGGATATATCAATCACCTTTTCACCTGTATTTCTCGGATACAAAAAACGACGGGTGGAAGTAACCCCTGCACATGCCAATCCTACCGGATCATTAAAATAGTTCCCCTCACGTAGATGATTGGTATGAATGACCCCGTATCCATCTGGTTTAACGAGTACAAAATATTCTAGCCCATTTAAATTTTCAGTAAATAGTTGGCGAATATGGGGCGTGATGTTGCTGAGATCCCCTTGATGCTGATCTAATTGTTTCTCAATTTCACGACCGACATAATCCACCAGTTTCCACTGTTCATTATCTTTCCGATTGAATGTTTTGATCATACATCGTCACAATTCCTTGCGACTTACACCACCTATATGAAGATTTTTCATGAAAAATCATTTCAATTTTGCTAACATTATTGAAGTTTGATGGACCTGCTCTACACTGGCAGACAATTTCTGCAACTGTGTTGAAAGCTCTTCATTTCCTGCAGCACTGTTTTGAATAGCTTGATCAATATGACCAATATCCGTAAGTATTTCTCCGATTTTTAAATTAACTTGCTTGCTTGAATCTTTCACCGTCAATGATAATCTTCTGATCTCGTCCGCAACTACACCAAATCCACGCCCCATTTCGCCGGCTCTTGCTGCTTCAATTGCTGCGTTCAATCCTAATAAATTGGTCTGACTAGCCACCTCGGCGATTAAGGCATTGATTTCTTCTAGCGTTTTCGCATGTGCTTGTAAATCATCTACACGATGAGTAATTTCTACTGCGCTTTTTGATTGTTCCTGGCTAGCCTGAGCCATTTCGTGCCCTAAATGGTTAAGTACACCTACTTGATCAGACAATGTGTTCATACTATCCTCTAGATATTTTGTGTTGTCTGCAGGAAACACAACAGACATCGAACCCTTGAATTCTCCGTTTTCATAAAGTGGCAATGATTTTGATGTGTAAGGAAACCCAAAAGTTGCAGGATTTCCTTCAGCCTCCATGTAATGTTTTTCTCTCCAGCAACGAGCTGTATTGGTGCCTTTGATATGGTCTAATTCCATGCTTTCCCCTACTTTAAGAGTGAAAGGAAACCTTTTAGATTCTTGCACCCGAGCCACTTTCCCCGATTCGTCAATATAGACAATATAACTATCTTTCGGTGCCAGTTTTACGATGGTTTCAATTTGCGCCGCTACACCCTTTGCTGAATCAATACTATCCGACAAATCAATTGACATTTTCATCCATCCTTTTGGTGTTTTATATACTTCTTGATGTTTTCATAAAAAATCAGTATATGAGTTTATGGACACTAGATAATTACAGAAATTTCTATATTTTTGGAATATGAATATATTGTATCAAATATATTCGAAAAAAAAAGGTAGGCCGCTTCCAGCCTACCATCTAATTTTTGTGGATTGATTAAAACTATTTTAGGGACGTCTCAGGAGGGATTCGAACCCCCGACCCACAGCTTAGAAGGC
>JAJYOE010000042.1 GCA_021785975.1 Bacillota bacterium
TCGTCCTACCCAGCACTATACGATGGGCGGTATCCGCACCAATAAAGATGGCAAAGTATACGGTCTTGAAAATCTCTTCTCGCTCGGCGAATCTGCCTGTTGGGACCTGCACGGATTCAATCGCCTTGGCGGAAACTCGCTGGCTGAGACAGTTGTGGCCGGACGTATCGTTGGTGAAAAAATTGCTGAATATACCAAAGACGCGACACTTGAAGTCAAGTCCAGACTCATTGAAGAACATGTGGGCAAAGTCCGCGAGCGTATGGAAGCCATTCGCGCGCGTGGCAAAAACGGTGAAAACCAGGTAGATATTCGTAAGGAAATGCAAATGACGCTCGAACTGGATGTCGGCATTTTCCGCACTGGCGAGCATTTACAACATGCAGTCGAAAAACTCAGTGAATTGTACGAAAGATCGCAAAACGTGGGAATCATGGGTGGCGGTGGCCAAGGCGCAGATCCTGAACTTGTCAATGCATTGCGCCTGCCTGGAATGTTGAAACTGGCATTAACGATTGCTAAAGGAGCGCTTGAGCGCCAGGAAAGTCGCGGCAGTCACTTTAGAGAAGACTTTCCGAAACGCGACGATGAGAACTGGTTGAAGCGCACGCTGGCGTACTGGCCTGAAGGCGCAAAAATGCCTGAATTGAAATATGAATCGGTAACTATCACGGAAATCCCGCCTGGTGATCGTGGATATGGCGAATCTAGTGGAAAGAAGTAATTGAACGGAGGAATAGCAATGAGTCCAAGAGAGTTGACCTTTCACATCTTTCGTTATGACCCAGAAAAACCCGAGGTAAAGCCGCATACGCAGACCTTTAAGGTGACTGAAGAACCTGCGATGACTTTGTTCGTCGTATTAAACAAAATTCGCGATGAACAGGATCCTACTTTAAAATTCGACTTTGTATGCCGCGCATCGATCTGCGGATCCTGCGGAATGCTGATCAATGGAAAGGCTAGTCTCGCCTGCAAGACATTGACGAAGGAGTTACCAAGCGATATTACCTTATTCCCGCTTCCCGCATTCAAACTGCTCGGCGATCTTTCCGTGGATACCGGCACCTGGTTCAGGGATATGTCCATGCGCACAGAGTCCTGGATTCACACGGACGAGGTATTTGATGAAACCGCTCAAGAAGAAAAAATGGATGACGACGTTTCACTTGAAATTTACGAAGCAGAGCGGTGCATCGAGTGTGGATGCTGCGTTGGTGTTTGCGCCACGGCAAACATCCGCCCGAATTTCATAGGTGCAACAGGCATTAACCGCGTGTCAAGGTTTATGCTGGATCCGAGGGATAAGCGGGATGAGCAGGAATACTTTGAAGTGGTCGGTAACGATGATGGCATCTTTGGTTGCGTGGGTCTCATGGCCTGCGATGACAGCTGTCCTATTGGCGTTCCGCTTCGCGGTCAATTAGCTTATGTTCGTAGAAAAATGGCAGTGGCCGGATGGCATAGAAAGTAAATATTATTCGGAAGCCTGAATGATTTGAAGTGTATAGGACACTTTATGCCCCGAAACTTGCGTTCGGGGCGTTTTTTTATATTCAACTCAATATTCAGGCGCCCAATTCCTTGAATCGCTGACACCACCTTAGAAAGTGACTCATACTATAATTTAACTGTATCCCTTACCCTTGTGAACTCGGTTTGAACAAGGAGGGATCGCAAATGTCCATGGGGAGAGATTTTCGCGCAAAGTCCTTCTTAACAGGCCGGGAGCGAGAAGTATTTGAACTCTTGGTGCAAGACAAAACGACGAAGGAAATTGCAGAAATGCTTTTCATCAGCGAGAAGACGGTTCGCAATCACATTTCTAATGAGATGTGTTCATACGGATAACCAAGGTCAGATCGACGGAAGGAATCTCGAGTCCATCGCACAAACCAACAATCTGCGCTAATATGATAGTGGATTTTAGTTGATCAACCATTGGGAGGCGTACATATGGATTCAAAAACAACTGTAACGATTTGGAATGAATTCAGGCATGAAAAACAGGATGAAAACGTGAGAAGTGTATACCCCGACGGCATTCATGAGGCGCTCGCCGCACCGCTGCGAGAAGCTGGTTTTCAGGTGAGAACCGCCACACTCGACGAACCGACTCACGGCCTCACCGATGAAGTGCTGGCAAAAACGGAAGTGCTGGTTTGGTGGGGACACATGGCGCATGGTGAAGTGTCAGATGAAGTGGTACAAAAGGTCGTGGAGCATGTGTGGGGAGGAATGGGATTGGTTGTGCTGCATTCTGCTCACTTTTCCAAAGTGTTCAAACGGCTGATGGGCACATCTTGCGATCTTAAATGGCGTGAGGCAGGGGAAAAAGAGCGCCTTTATGTGATCAATCCCTCGCATCCCATCGTTCGTGGCATTGGAGAAATGATTGAATTGGACCATGAAGAAATGTACGGGGAACATTTCGATATCCCGACGCCTGACGAACTGTTGATGATCAGTTCATTTGCGGGAGGAGAAGTATTTCGAAGCGCTTGCACATTCAGGCGAGGAGCGGGAAAAATCTTTTACTTCCAACCCGGTCATGAGACTTATCCCACCTATTATCACAAGGACATTCAGCGTGTCATTCAAAATGCGATTGAGTGGGCCAGGCCTCTCGACGCCGTCCGCCCTACCTATGGACATCGCCCATTATTTGCAAAGGATGTGCAGTAAACCATGTCATTGAGCAAACTGGCAGTTGGTATCATCGGTGTTGGCGGGATCGCATTTGGCAAGCATTTGCCTGCACTTGCAAAGCGCGACGATGTGGAGATTGTGGCATTTTGTGATGTTATCGAAGCGAATGCGACACGCGGTGCAAAAGAGTATGGCAGTATTGATGCCAGGGTGTTTACTGATTATAAGCAATTGCTCGCAATGGACAAACTTGACGCAGTGTATGTGCTCACGGCCAACCATTTACACGCAGAGGTTTCCATCGCTGCGCTACAAGCCGGAAAACACGTGATGTGCGAGAAGCCGATGGCAACAAGCGTAGAAGAAGCAAAGGCCATGATGGATGCCGCGCATGCCTCCGGTAAAATTCTCACTATTGGTTATCAGAATCGCTTTCGTAAAGATTCACTATACCTGAAGCAAGCCTGTGAACACGGGGAACTCGGTCATATCTATCATGCCAAGGCGCTGGCAATTCGCAGACGCGCTGTGCCTACGTGGGGCAATTTTTTATCAAAGGCAATGCAGGGTGGTGGGCCGCTGATTGACATCGGTACCCACGCGCTCGACCTGACGCTTTGGTTGATGGATAATTACAAACCAACAACGGTGTTCGGAGCGACTTATGATTATCTAGGAAAACGAGAGAATTTCGCGAACGCATGGGGACCTTGGGATGATAAAAAATATGAAGTGGAAGATTCCGCTTTTGCCATGATTGCATTTGAAAACGGTGCGACCGTTCATCTGGAAGCCAGTTGGGCCTTAAACACTTTGGAGGTTGGCGAAGCAAAAACTTCGTTATATGGTACCTTGGCGGGGGCTGATATGCGCGACGGACTTCGTATCAACGGTGAAAAACACGGGAGATTGTACACGGAAATACCAGATTTGAATGTGCCATCCCGGTTGGTCGGTTCGGCCACCTCTGAACAAGAATCGGACGTAGAGGCTGCTCATTTTATTGATTGCATCAAGGAGCAGCGCCATCCGATCGTGACGCCAGAACAATCATTTGTAGTGACCAAAATCCTCTCCGCTATCTATGAATCAGCTTCTCGAAGACAACCAGTCTCGTTTTCCTAGTCATAAAAAAAATTTTTGACAGCAATAAACACCATACTGTATTATGCAGTATGGTGTTATTTAATGAATGCAGTGAGATAGGTATCTCTTTTGAGGAGATGAGTTCATGGCAATGTCGGCGAAACAAAATCGGCATCTTCCAGCTTTCTTGTTGTTGTTTTTGCTTGATGGGCCAAAGCACGGCGGTGCACTTTTTTCGCTTACTCAGGAATCATTGCAACTTGTTGAATCCCTTGACAGTGGTGCGGTTTACCGGACGCTGCGAGATCTGGAACATAAACTTTGTGTCAAGTCTTCATGGGATGTCGAGGAATCAGGGCCTGCAAAAAGAGTCTATTCGATCACAGAGCAGGGGTTGGCCGAATTACAACTATGGCAAAAAGAAATGGTATTGCGAAAGAAAAATTTTGAATTTTTCCTGGAACGTTATCAGTCGCATTTTGGGAACGACGACAAATGATAGATGGGATTGGCTGCAAGGAGGAGATTTAATTTGGAAATAGTAACTACAAATGGGATATCAGCGTACCGCTGGCTGGTGTTTGTGACAGTAGTAATCGGTACGTTTATGGTCAATGTCGATAGTAGTATTGTCAACGTGGCACTACCGATTTTGCAGCTGCAGTATCGTGTTACCGCTGGTGTATTGCAGTGGGTGGTGACAGGCTATTTACTAATGATTACCGCTATTTTACCAATGTTAGGCAGTCTATCTGACAGACTGGATCGAAAAAAAATGTTTATCACGGGCATTTTGGTGTTTACGATTGCATCTGCATTATGCGCTGTTTCTCCTGATTTTTACGGACTTGTGGTCTTCCGGTTTATACAGGCAATTGGCGGAGCCTTGATTCAGGCGAATGTCATGTCCATCGTATCATTTACCTTTCCGGAAGGACAACGCGGTCGCCCACTTGGACTCATTGGAAGTGTCGTGGCCATAGGAACCATCGTGGGACCAGCTTTAGGGGGAATATTGATTGCGGCGATGGGGTGGAGATCTATATTCTGGGTGAACGTGCCATTTGGCATTTTGTCAGTTATCCTAAGCGTTATTATTCTAAAGCCTATCTCAAAAGGAATCGGCATTAGAGAATTTGACTGGTGGGGATCAGGCTGGTTTTTTGTTGCAACGATGACACTGATGGTGTTAATCTCAAATGGTGGATCATTTGGGTGGACCAGTCTGACCAGCATTCTCTTATTGCTGGTTAGCACTGTTAGTTGGGTGGCTTTTATTCGAAGGGAATGGCGTCATTTGCACCCACTGATTGAGTTATCCATGTTTCGTTTACCACAATTTTCGGTGGGAAATGTCGTTGGTTATCTCTCTTATGTGGTAATGATGTTTCCTGCTCTAATTTTACCTTTATATCTTCATCAAGTCGTCCATATGCCAGTGTCCCAGATGGGATTGATTTTGATGGCTCAATCGATTGTAATGGTTTTGTTTGCGCCCATCGGTGGATGGTTCAGCGATAAAATAGGTCCCTATTTTCCTACCGTTTCAGGAATGATTCTCGTGACACTTGCCATGTTGACCATGTATTTTATGGGCCAATATGGAAATTATTTGATGATCATTGGTGGTCAGGCGTTATTGGGTGCCGGTCTAGGATTGTTCACCTCTCCCAACAATGTGGTGGTACTTGAATCAGTGCCCATTCAGAAAACAGGACTTACTGGCAGTTTGATCGCCACAATCCGGAATTTTGGTAGAGTTACTGGTGTTGCGATTGCGATGTTGCTTTTTCAGTTGGCAGTGGGCAACCTCGTGCACTATCCTGCTACTGATTTTATTCATGGGTTGCATTTAGTGTTTGGCGGTGGAATTGCGCTCGGTGTTGTTGGAACGGTGATGGTTTCGTTAAGAAAGCGAGTTGTACAAAAACCGAAAGTAGCTCCATTATAAATGGCACCTTTTTTACTTTGAGTAGGTGGGTCTCATGACTGATGAAAAAATTGTATTAGGCACAAATACGAATTACCCGCTGAATGGCATTTTATCCATTCCAGTCGGAAATAACGGATTATTCCCGGCAGTGGTCTTGGTTCATGGTTCAGGTCCCAGCAATAAGGATGAAAAAATAGGGAACATCACGCCCTTCAAGGATCTTGCGGAAGGTTTGTCGGATAAAGGAATCGCAGTGCTGCGATATGACAAGAGAACGTTTATTTATGGCAAGCAAATGAAGAAAGATCACGGCTTAACCGTACGAGAAGAAACCATTGAGGACGCGATCCTTGCGGCGGATTTCTTAAGAAAAGATACACGGATTGATCATGGAAAAATATTTATTATTGGGCATAGCATGGGCGGCATGCTGGCACCGCGAATCAATGCGGAAGGTGGTAATTTTGCTGGAATAATTATCATGGCTGGATCTCCTCGAAGACTAGAAGAAATTATCGTGGATCAAAATGATGAACTATTGAATTCGTTAAATTGGTTATTGCGACTTATCGCAAAAAAACAAGTTGCAAAGCTATCTTCGAAATTTCAAAACATTGATCATTTGACGGCCGAAGAAGCAAAAACAACTCCGATTTTGGGTAAGAACCTACGAGCCTATTACTTTAAAGAGATGGGTGAACATCAAGCAATCCATTATCTGCTGAGCGAACCGCATAAACCTGTTCTCATTATGCAAGGGGCTAAGGACTTTCAGGTATCGGTAGAAAAGGATTTTAATCTGTACAAAGCGCTATTACGTGAAATTCCTAATATCACTTATAAGTTATACCCGAATCTGAATCACGCGTTTATGTCATCAGTTTATGGCAAGATAATGAAGGCAAAAAAAGAGTACAAAATTGCGCAAAAGATAGATCAACAAGTGATCAATGACATTGCCGAATGGGTGTTTTTGAATTCAGCAACCGATTAACCTCACATCGCTTCATACAAAGTGTTGAGCAGAAAATGACTATGTTCTATTTAGGATAAATGACGTTCGATTACAGGAATGTATCCAGAGTAAGCAGGCTCTGGAAGTGTATTCTATGCGTTATACCCGACTTTGGATCGGACTCGCCATCGTCTTTATCCTTTCTTTTGGAGTGCTAGGTTACTATGGCAGCGAGGTCTCCCATACCATGCCTCCGATTCTCAATCGTGTCTTGACAATGAAAGGAATAGTCCTCTTTAACGTGGTATGATGTACTGAGTAAAGGGGAACGTGTGGAAATGAATCATCAGCAATTAATTGAGATCGGTTTAAACTATGAGGGGACAAGTCTAAAGTATCCGTTCGCTCCAGATTTACCGGTGCTTTTTGTGAAAAATAGAATGTTTGCATTGTTGGGTAATCTGCATGGTGTGGAAATGGTCAACTTAAAGACCTCCCCGGATGAAGCGTGGGTACACCGTGAGACTTATCCTGGATCCGTTCTCCCAGGGTATCATATGAATAAAAAACACTGGAATACGGTTTTGTTAAACCATACTGTACCCGATGATGTGATTCTTGAGATGCTCTGGGAGTCCTACCAACGGGTGATTGCAAAACTTCCGAAGATAGAAAGAGAGTCCCTGCGCTTGAGGTCAGGGGCAAATTGAACTCGATCACGTTCAGTCCTGCACAGCAACCGTTGGATCGGACACCTCAATCAAACGTTCTTTATCGTCGCGAATCGGTAACCACATGCTAAGCCCGCTTAATGCGCAGAGGGTGCCGATGATCAAAAACACCACCTGTAGTGACAAATGAATCATGAGTATTCCAATGATCGCCATTCCAAGAGGGGTGGCCAAACTCGAAAGCGACCCAAACAAGCCAAAGGCCCTTCCACGCATACTCTCTGGAATCAATTTGATAAAAGTTGCGCTCAGCGCTCCGTTCATGATGCCAACCGCAAACCCTGCTACAAGTGCGATGGCTGTTTCCATATAAGCCGATCGAAAGGCGCCAAATAAACCTGTGCAAAGGCCAATACTAATTAACCCTATGGCTAGTAGTGTCCGCAAATTGGCACGCTTTGATATGGCGCCAAGCAGAATTCCCCCCACAATAATGCCAATGAAAAAACCACCATTGATCAATCCCAAGTCGAAAGCGGTACCATGCATGGGGCCTTTAACCCAAGCGGTCAGTGTAATGTCGATAGGTGCTAGCGCCATATTGGTGACTAGCGCTGCAATGATGATGAGTATGAGAAACTTCGATCGTGCCATCAGCGCCAAGCCTTGCAACCAGTCATTGAGGAATCCTTTGACAAACGATGCGGAGTGTCCTTTTTCATTGATCGCTTTCTCGGCGGCGACATCAGAGGCATCTGTTCTATCGGGTTTGCCAACGCTTTCCTTGACGCGGATAAAAAACAGGCTGATCACCGATACGATAAACGAGATGCTATCAAGCAAAAACAATATAGGGGCCCCTAATGCGCCGATCAGTGCGCCACCTGACACGGTGCCCACGAGTTGAGCAAGCGCGTTGGAGGATTGCAGCAGTCCACTGCCGCCTGCAATGTCTTTTTCCTCCACAAGGAGTGGGAAGAGGGCTCCGGACGCTGGATTGAAAAACTGTCCCACTGTTTGCAACGACAAAACCAGCAGCAGAATGAGCCATAACGGGCTGTGTGCGAGAACACTGATAAAAAGTACCAGACTGAGCAATGTCCTGATTCCGTCCGATACCATCATGGTGGCTCGCTTGCGCCATCTGTCGACCATCACTCCGGCAAAAATCCCTACGATCGTAGGTAAGGTAAGCATAAATCCCGTGAGTGCCAGATCGGCTTTGGAGTTAGTCATCACATATACAAACCACGGTAACGCAATAGTAAACAGGTTATTGCCTACGGTGGACACAAGTTGGCCGACCATCAGAACTACGAAATTTTGATTTTTCAGGAGTGACAAATGCGTTCCTCCTCAGTTCGCTGCCATTTGCAGTTATTGTGGAAGGGGTTATGATTGAGCCGCAGTGGTGATTTGCCACTTAATACCGAATTTATCTTTCACACGACCAAACAGCGATCCCCAAAATTGTTTCTCTAGCGGCATCACTACGGTGCCGCCTACCGATAGATTGGCAAATGCTTCTTGTGCTTCAGCTTCAGTTAAATATTCCAGACTTAGATCAAATCCACTGCTCGGACCAGGTGGCTCGTGCATGGTATCGGCTATATAGAAAGTGACCCCGGCTGCAGTAAATGCCATATGGATGATCCTGTCCTTTAAGGATTTATCCATACCAGGAGCATCACCGTACGTCATTTGATGTTGAATATCTCCGCCTAATGCCGCTATATAAAAAGCGGCTTGTTCCCGAGCATTTTCAGAATAAAAATAAGGTGTGAGCTTGGCCATATGGTGCAACTCCCTTCGCAAAGCTGATAATCACATTCATCATACCCGATGAAAATTACTTGATAAACGTATATCTCCACTTTCAAACTTATATAGCAGAATGCGCATCATATTTTTAAAACGAGGAATCCGTCGTAAAATGGAGTAGGGAAAGCGAACCCTTAAGGGGAGCTTCTCCATGTATGTGGAGTCAAATACCGAAAGACATTTGATTCGGTGCAGTTTCGATTCTAGTCGATCGACCTCCTGGATGTCATCAACGGCCCACTTATGCACGGCACCTGTTGATTCTTTAAGCCGATCTTTTCCTGATTTGACGGCAAATGAATTCATGACATCAAAAGCGATTTGCCCATAGGGGAAATAATTGGTAAGCCGATGGAGAAGCATTTTTACTTCATCTTCTGTAAAATACTCTAGCAGGCCCTCTGCAATAATCATCACTGGTTGATCACTTGGGATGC
>JAJYOE010000043.1 GCA_021785975.1 Bacillota bacterium
ATCGCAAGCGTTTCTGGATGAGATAATCGCGCAGTTGCAACGTATCAAAGAGGACTCGCGAACTCGGGTATTAGTGATAAAAAGTTCGTCGCACAAGTCATTTTGCGCAGGAGCCGACTTGAAAGAGCGTCGTGAGATGAACGAGGATCAGGTTCGGGCGGCGGTAAGTAAAATTCGCGCGACCATGAATCTTGTCAGTGAGTTGCAGGTACCCACCATTGCCGCTGTTCGCGGAGTGGCACTTGGCGGAGGAATGGAACTGGCGCTTTCCTGCGATTTGCGCGTGGTCTCGAATACGGCCACTCTGGGGTTGACGGAGACGAGGCTTGCGATCATCCCGGGAGCGGGGGGGACACAACGATTGAGTCGTTTGATTGGCATAGCGAAGGCGAAAGATTTGATTTTTACAGGACGTCGAATCACGGGTGAGGATGCGTACCATCTAGGAATTGCCGAATACCTGGTATCAGATGTGGAGGTACACCAAAGGGCAAAAACGCTCGCCAAAGAGATCGCAGAGGGCGGCCCGGTTGCCGTCAGGCAGGCAAAATGGGCGATTGATCAAGGCTACCCGCTGCCACTTGCAGAAGGGCTCGCAATTGAAGAAGCGGCATATGAGCGAGTGATTGGGACAGAGGACCGCCTGGAAGGGCTGCTTGCCTTTGCCGAAAAGAGAAAGCCAAGCTATCAGGGAAGGTGAACGAAGAAGTGGATTGGGAAGAGAAGATCAAGCAGGGCGGTCATGTGCGCTATCATGAAAAAAACAAAGAACAGGGCAAGTTGTTCGTTCGGGATCGTCTTCAACTTTTGTTTGATGATGGGCTTGAAACAGAAGACGGTCTTTACGCCAATGCGCTGGCAGGAGACCTTCCCGCAGACGGTGTGGTGACTGGGATTGGCAAAATCCACGGACAAACGGTCTGTGTGATGGCTAATGACTCCACCGTCAAGGCGGGCTCATGGGGCAAACTGACGGTAGAGAAGATACTACGCATACAGGAAACCGCGATGAAGCTGATGGTTCCGATGGTGTACCTAGTGGATTCGGCAGGCGCAAGGATCACTGACCAAGTGGAGATGTTTCCCGGTCGGCGCGGCGCCGGACGGATTTTTTATCATCAAGTGAAAATGTCAGGGATGATCCCGCAGGTGTGCGTGCTTTTTGGGCCGTCTGCTGCAGGTGGCGCGTACATACCGGCGTTTTGCGATGTGGTCATCATGGTGGATGGCAACGCCAGCATGTACCTCGGTTCGCCGCGGATGGCGGAGATGGTGATTGGGGAGAAAGTGACGCTTGAGGAAATGGGCGGAGCGCGGATGCACTGCTCGGTGAGTGGTGTAGGCGATGTGCTCGCCAAAAGCGAGGAGGAAGCGCTGCAAATGGCGCGGGACTACCTCGGGTATTTCCCAGCGAGCTTTGAGGAGCTGCCTGGGATTGGCGAGGCGAAGCAACCAAAAGCGATGCCAAAGCCGATCACGGAGCTCATCCCGGAGAACCAGAATGCACCGTTTAACATGCATGACCTGATCCAGCACTTGGTGGATGAGGGGAGTTTTTTTGAGATCAAGAAGCTGTTCGCGCAGGAGATCATCACGGGGTTCGCGAGAATCGACGGTCGTCCAGTCGGGATCATTGCGAACCAGCCGCGGGTGAAAGGCGGGGTGCTGTTTGTGGACTCTGCGGACAAGGCGGCGCGGTTCATCACGCTGTGCGATGCATACCATATACCGCTGGTTTTTCTTGCGGACGTTCCAGGTTTCATGATCGGGACAAAAGTGGAGCGAGCGGGAATCATACGACATGGGGCGAAGATGATCGCGGCGATGTCGGAGGCGACGGTGCCAAAGCTCTCGGTGATTGTTCGAAAGGCTTACGGGGCGGGACTCTATGCGATGGCAGGACCGGCCTTTGAGCCGGACGTGTGTATCGCGCTGCCGAGCGCACAAATTGCGGTGATGGGACCGGAGGCGGCGGTGAATGCGGTTTTTTCGAACAAGATTGCCGAACTGGAAGAGCCAGAACGATCGAAGTTTGTGGAAGAAAAACGAGAAGAGTACAAGAAAGACATCGATATCCATCGACTGGCGTCAGAACTAGTGATTGATGCGATCGTCCCACCTGAGCGGCTTCGCAGCGAACTTTCTGTTAGGCTTACACAATACGAAAGTAAAGATATGTGGTTCTCTCAACGGAAACATCCGGTTTATCCGGTTTAAGATCGATGGGCGCTGCAGGACTGGTTGAAGAATATGTCCTGCGGCGTTTTTGTCAAATTAAGTTGATTGCATCTGTCAAGTATGTTACGTTGCTTGCAGGAAATCGCTCGGATGCGGAGGGACTGCTGTGGCCGTTTTCAATGTTTTGGAAAGTGCGGTTCGTGCGGCATTGGATGATTTTATCGCAGCCGGCTACGACGGGTGTACATGTGATCAGTGCAAAAGCGATATCATGGCGATCACGCTGAATCAATTGAGACCTCAATACAGTGCCACACAAACTGGAGAAGTATATATCAAGGCAAAATTGATGAGAGATCAGCTAAAAATCGACATTCTCCATGAAATCACCAATGCAGTGGACATCGTCAAGAACCATCAACACCACCATAACAATTAGAAAAGTGAGAAACTTTACTTAATATAGTGAGTGGGTTTATCTTTAATTTGAAGAACAGCGAAAGGAGTTTTATTTTGGCTGGGTTATTTGATGCGTTTGAAATCAAGAATTTACAACTTAAAAATCGTGTGATGGTTTCCCCCATGTGCCAATACATGGCTGAAGAAGATGCGGTGGCCAATGACTGGCATATTGTTCATTATGGCTCCTTTGCGCTTGGCGGTCCTGCACTGGTGATGACAGAAGCGACCGCAGTGGAAGCGCGGGGAAGAATTTCTGTGCATGACCTTGGAATATATGACGATCGGCACATGGAACCACTCCGAAAATTGGTCGAATTCAATCATCGTCATGGTTCGAAAATGGGGATTCAAATGGCTCATGCGGGTAGAAAAGCTATCGTTCCAGAACCGATCATCGCTCCGTCAGCCATCGCGTTCAGTGACAAGTATCCCGAACCGCTTGAGATGACAAAAGAACATATGCAAGAAGTGTTGCGTGCATATCGTCAGGCGACAAAGCGTGCGCTAGACGTAGGATTTGATGTGATTGAGATTCATGCGGCGCATGGGTATCTATTGCATGAGTTTCTGTCCCCGGTCTCCAATCATCGCAGCGACGAATATGGCTTGACAAGAGAGGGACGCGTGCGCTTTGTCCTGGAAGTGATGGAACAAGTGATCGATGTGGTGGCAGGAAAGATCCCTGTTACTGTCCGCGTGTCTGCCAGCGAATACGATTGCCAGGGATATTCGCTCGATGATGTAGTGTATTATTGCAAAAGAATGGAAGAAATAGGCATTGATGCCATTGATGTCAGTTCTGGGGGCAATTTACCTGTCGCTCCCTCAAGTTATCCCGGTTATCAACTGCCTTTTGCAGAAGCGATCAAGCAGGCCGTCCATGTTCCTGTATTGGCGGTGGGGATGCTGGATGATCCCCAATTGGCGGAACATGTCATACAGAGCGGAAAAGCGGATATGATTGTCGTTGGCAGGGGATTTTTACGGGACAAACATTGGGCCCATACCGCAGCGCTAGCGCTTGGGAAGCAACCTCAAGTTCCAGAGTCCTATCTCAGGGCGTATTTGTAATTTTTGCATGTGCAATGTCTCATACACAAGGGGTTCTTAACGATGATCAAAGGATATACAGAAAAGTCCACAGGGAATCCTTTAGCAGACGCGTATTTTCGTGGAGAGAGTCGAGTACAGGAGCTTTATCATTACAAAGCGGGAGATACCAACGACCTTTTAACTCGAGTGAAAGACGTGGATACATGCTATCCCTCCGAACAGCGGGAGGCGCTTGCAAAAGCGCTGCGCTCGTATGCGGAACGCGTCACTGGGATTACTTCGGGCATCGCATCATTACTAGATAAACTAGAGAATCACCAGGCGCTTGCCGTAGTCACCGGACAACAAGCAGGCATCTTTACTGGTCCGCTTTATACGATGTATAAAGCGGTCACGACAGTGGCTTACGCGGCGTACTACGAAAAATTGTTGAACAGGCCGGTAGTACCCGTGTTTTGGGTGGCTGCAGAAGATCACGATTTTCAGGAAGTGGCAGAAGCCTGGTTTATTAAAGAAAACGGGGAACTATTCCGTTCCCATTTGCGAGAACAGCCATTTAAGCGAACGCCAATTGGTTATCATAAAATTACGGACGAAGAAATCAAGCGAATCCTAAATGAGCTCTCTGTTCATCTGCCTGCAGGAATGTACAGGGACCAACTAATGGAAGAAATCGCCTCAGCCTATCAAAAGACGGACAATATGGTCGATGGATTTATTAGCCTGCTAGCCTCGTGGTTAAAGGATTATCCTATCCTTTTTGTCAATCCGCTGGACCGGGAACTCAGGCAGTTAATGAGCGATGCCTTCCGGTTGGTCATTGAACGTCCAGAGGAATACCAGAAAGCAGCAGCGCGCGGCGATCAGGCGGTTCGCGATATGGGGTATGTACCGCAGGTGGAAATAACGTCTACCCATACGCTGATCTATATGATTGATCACGGGAAAAGAAGCGCCATTGACTATGATCGCGAACTTGGAATCTATTCACTGCGTGATTCCAAACGCAAGATCAGTCAACAGGAATTATTGGACAGACTGGAAGCACATCCAGAGGACTTTTCTGCAGGCGTTTTGTATCGCCCGGTCACTCAGGATTTTCTTCTTCCCGTTCTCTCCTATGTGGGAGGAGCGGCGGAAGTGGCTTATCACGGGATGATGAAAGGAATATTTGCGGCAAGTGGCCGTAAAATTCCACCACTGCAACTTCGGCAGCGCGCATTTCTGCTTACAGGGCAGGTGAATAGGGCGCTTGAGCGGTTTGACATCATGGCGGACGATGTTCTGGATGGGAACTTTGTCTTTGACAGATTGCTCGAAGAAGAGACAAAAGACATCGACCAATGGATGGATGCATTAAAAGCATCGATGCTGGCGGAACTGACAAAATTTGAGGAGTCCTTCCTCGAATTGGACCCTCAGTTGCGGCGTGCGCTCTCAAAAACGGAATTTACCGTCTCGAAAAGCATTGAACGTTTGTCAAGTAGGACGAGGAAGTCTCTGCTTCGTAAAAATCACGAGATTGCCATCTCTGCTCAGGTGCTCGAAAGCTGGATTCACCCCAAAGGGAAGGAACAAGAGCGGATGTTGTCGCCGCTTTCGCCCATTGCCAAATACGGCACGATGTGGCTAAAGGATTTATGGTTTGATACTCCTACCAACTGGAATCAAGTTAAGTGTATTACACTGGAATAACTGAAAAATAGTTCAATAAAAAAATCCTGTTTTCGGGTATCCGAAAGCAGGATTTTTTGTTCTGGGGGAGAATAGTTACATATTAGTGGTGCAAAGTGGGTTAAAGTGGGGGAGTTTGGAGGAAGGAGGGGTCGCCTTTGTTTATGGGAGAGTATCAACATGGCTTGGATGACAAAGCGCGGCTTACAATTCCTGCCAAATTCCGAGAAGAGCTTGGTTCCACTTTTATTGTCACCAGAGGATTGGATCGTTGTTTGTTTGTCTATCCTCAAAAAGACTGGGAAACACTTGAAACTAAAATGCGCGCCATGCCGCTCACGAGACCTGATGCCAGGCAGTTTATCCGGTTTTTCTTCAGTGGCGCAGCGGAATGTGAACTAGATAAGCAAGGGCGCATTGTCCTACCCGGGAATTTGAGGGAATACGCTTCGATCAACAAAGACTGTGTGGTCATTGGTGTCGGCGCGCGAGTGGAGATTTGGGATCAGACAATTTGGAAATCGTACACAGAAAATGTGGAGAATCAATTCAGCGATCTCGCGGCAAGTCTTGTGGATCTTGACCTTTAAGTATCGGAATGGAGGGATATGCCTGGTGGATGCAGGGTTTGCTCATCATACAGTGCTCTTGCATGAAACCATCGACCTTCTGCAAGTTCATTCTGGAGGGGTTTACGTCGATGGCACGATGGGGGGCGGCGGTCACACCAGGGCGCTGCTTGAGGCATCCGGACCGGACGGTACGGTCATTGCGATTGATCAAGACCAGGTGGCGATGGATCATGCAAAGGTTTGGGGCGAGCCTTGGAAAGATCATCTGATATTGGTGAAAGGGAACTTTCGGGACATTAAGATTCACTTGCAGACGCTAGGGATTAATCGAGTGGACGGCATTGTATGTGACCTCGGGGTGTCCTCGCCGCAACTCGATCGTGGTGAGCGAGGTTTTTCCTATCAGCACGAAGCACTTCTGGACATGAGGATGAATGAGGTAGGGACAGTGACAGCCAGAGATTTATTAAACCACAGGGATGCCGCAGAATTGACTAAAATTTTTCGCGATTACGGCGAAGAAAAATGGGCGGCGCGAGTCGCCGAACGAATTGTGCAGGAGCGGAAAAAAAAGCCGATTGAAACTACTACTGAGCTTGTTGAGGTGATTAAGGCGGCAATTCCTGCGGCGGCAAGAAGAACCGGGCCTCATCCAGCCAGGCGGATATTTCAGGCGCTTCGTATAGCGGTCAACGATGAACTAGGCGCTTTGGAACAACTGCTTGCTGATTTGCCGGATTGTTTGAACAAAGGTGGCCGTATCGCCATGATTTCTTTTCATTCACTGGAAGATCGTATCGTAAAGAAATTTTTTCAATGGGAAGCAACTGACTGTATTTGTCCTCCTCATCTGCCAAAGTGCGTATGCGGCCATGTGGCAAGATTGAAGCTGGTCATCAGAAAACCCGTATTACCCTCTGACGATGAGGTGGAAATGAACCCTAGGGCACGGTCGGCAAAACTTCGTATTGCAGAACGTTTATAATATTTCAACTATAGGATAGGAGATAACACATATGGCTTCCCAACCCTTAAAACAGGAAAGTTTTGTGCCACAGTCAATACCTGTTGAGAGACCTGCCACACTTCCAAAAAGGCAAAGAGTGTCAGATCGCAGTGAGGCAATACGCACCGGGGATAAAATCAAACTGCTTGGATCGCTGATTTTTGTGACGGTATTTGTGCTTTTTATCATTTCCAGGTATGCTGCCATCATGGTGAATAATTATCATATTGAGAATATGCAATCATCCTTAAAAGAACAGGCATCCTTGAATGCCTCCATCCAGGCGCAGGTGACAGAACTCGCCTCTCCGACAAGAATTCTCTCTTATGCGGAAAACGTGCTGAAAATGGTTCCGGCAACGCCTGTACAAGTTGGGGCGAATAATCCTTGAAAAAGGCTCGTACTCGCTTACGTGTCAATTTGATCCGATTTGGGATCATCGCGCTTTTTGCAGGGGTGTTGGGGAGAATCGTATACGTTCAGGCGCATGACCGTTTTATCGGGACATTGGAGAATCAGGAGTGGCAGGCGGAAACATCCATTATGCCCGCGCGCGGAACGATCTATGATGCTAAAGGGGACAAACTGGCTTTCTCGGTACCCGCATATGATATGGATATCGACCTGGCCTTGCTTCAGACGTTGCCGCAAGGCAGACTCCGCACCTTCTCTGATCGATTGGCCGCAATCACCGGAGCTTCGCCAAATTACATGTGGTCTCAATTGACGAGAAAAGACATTTCCTGGCTTCGCATGTATCCCTATCTGGTGCATGTCTCCTATCAAGTGAAAACAAAAGTGCTGAATTTATTTCAAAGCTATCAAATGAGCAATGCGGTGAATCCTTATCACACCTATAAGCGAATCTACCCTTCCGGCACATTTGCTGCCCATGTGATAGGCTTCCTCGATCAGACTGGAAACGGTGCTGCAGGCATAGAAATGCAGTACAATGGTTACCTTGCCGGCAAGCCGGGGACGCAAACGTTCACGCAAGACAATACGGGTAGTCCGATTCCGCTTCATCCCATCGTAACCAAACCTGTCGTCAATGGAGATAGCGTGGTCTTGACGATTGACCCCGCCATTGAAAACTACGCGGATCAGGCGCTTTCGCAAATCGAGTCCAGGTTTCACCCGGCACATGCCGCGGTGATTGTTGCGGACCCGCAGACTGGCGCTATCCTCGCTATGGCGGCATTGCCTTTTTTTAACCCGAATGATTACTGGAACTACAGTGCGTCGACACTTGACACCAACTGGGCCATCTCCGATCCGTTTGAACCGGGCAGTACGTTTAAGGTCGTCACGCTCACCGGTGCGCTGGCGAGTCATGCGATCAAACTGAACCAGACGTATATGTCTGGAGTCGACTATGTGAATGGTGTGCCCATCTATGATTGGAACCTCTACGGTTGGGGACGTATCAGCTATGACAAGGCAATGATTTATTCTAGTAACGTGGGCTTCATTCACATCGGGCAAGCAGAAGGGGTACCCACACTCTATCATTATATCGATCAGTTTGGACTCAATCAGCCGACAGGAATCGACCTTCCAGGGGAATCGTCCTCCATCATTTTTCCGGAACAAAACCTGAATCCAGTCGACTTTGCGACGATGACGTTTGGTCAGGGTCTGGCGATCACGCCAATTCAACAGATCGCAGAAGTGGGAGCGGTGGCGAATGGCGGGAAGTTGCTAAAGCCATACCTGGTACAAAAAATCATTTCGCCAGGCGGAAAAGTGATCTTGAACAGAAAACCTGAGGTGGTTCGCCAAGTAGCGTCGCCTGCCATCATGAAAGAGGTCACGAATGTGATGGTGCAGGATGTGGCGGATAATCCGTACGAGACAAACGCTTATATCCCAGGTTATGATGTCGCCGGAAAGACCGGAACGGCGCAAATTCCTGATCCCAAGGGCGGCTATTACCCAAACAAATACAATCTCTCCTTCATCGGGTTTGTTCCCGCCAACCATCCGCAACTTGAAATCTATGTGACCGTCAACGAACCGCACCACACGATCCAGTACGGCAACAGTGTTTCGTCGCCTGCGGCCCAAATGATTCTGGTAAAATCACTCGCCTATCTGCATATTCCTCCCAATCACAGTGCACAGCAGGTCATGCCGACGACGGGGAGTATCCAATATGTCGCGATGCCAAAAGTCACGGGTATGCCGATGAATGAAGCGCAAAAGATACTGCTGCGGTCAGGACTTCATCCCGTGCTCATGGGACCACAGGGCTACGTTGTCAAAGAGTGGCCACGTGCTGGCACTGAGCTCGCGCTTGGCAGCAATGCGACGCTCGCAAGTGTCGCAAGTTCTGCGGGAGGATCGACATCTGGATCAGTCAAAGTGCCGAATTTACAGGGGCTATCCATGGCGGACGCGATCAATGCCTGCGCGGTCTTGGGATTGCAGGTGTCGCCTGAAGGAAGCGGCTACG
>JAJYOE010000044.1 GCA_021785975.1 Bacillota bacterium
TTCATTTTTTTTCGATAATTCTGTATTCTGCCGTCAGTGCTTACCCTGTTGCAGTGATCGGCAGCTCCATTGCAGCATGGATTCTCTTTTATAAAAATAAAAAGCGAATCGCCCATCTTATCAACCACATTCCTGGTCTCTGGGTGATAGCTGGAGTGGTGAGCACGCTGATTGTATATTTACAAAAGTGATCATACTCCATGGGAAGATCTCAAAGAAGGATGAATACAAACATCTTATTGCTGGAGGCGATGGTTAGATGCCATCAAAGGAAGAACTTGAACGATATGCGGAAGTGCTGGTGCGCATTGGATTAAATGTACAAGTAGGACAACCTGTCTCGATCCGGACGCCGATTGAAGCGGCTGAATTTACCCGTCTACTTGTCGAAAAGTCTTATGAAGCTGGAGCTTCTACCGTGCACGTAGACTGGCAGGATCCGTTGACGAGGAGAATACGCATGGAAAAGGAAGCGGAAGCCCACCTCGTCAAGGTACCCCAATGGGCAGTGCAAAAATCTGAGGAGCAGTGTGCTGACAATGCTGCATTTTTGTTTATCGATGCTGAGGACCCTGATTTGCTGAAAGGGATCGATCCGAAACGCATATCGCTCGTCTCAAAAGCAATGCAAAGTGCTCTAAAAGAAGTGAACAAGAATTTTATGGAGGATCGCGTGACGTGGCTTGTCTGTTCCATTCCCACCGCGGACTGGGCGCAGAAAATGTTTCCCGACATTTCGCTTAAAAATGCGGAATCAAAATTATGGAATGCGATCTTCAAAGTGATGCGCATGGATCAGGCGGATCCTGTGGCTGCCTGGCAAGCGCATCTCAACAAGTTGGAGACAAGGGCGAATTTCCTGAATGGCAAGAAATTCAGACGCCTGCATTACGTTGCGCCCGGGACTGATCTTTCCGTGGAGTTGCCAGATGGTCATATTTGGATGGCTGCGCGCAGCGTAAACGGACAAGGGAACCATTTTGTCGCGAATATGCCAACAGAGGAAGTGTACACGCTGCCAAAACGTGACGGGGTGAACGGGGTCGTGTCGAGCACGATGCCATTATCCTATGGCGGGGTGGTCATCGAAGGCATTGAACTGACGTTTGAAAATGGACGGATCGTCCATTTTCATGCGAAGTCCGGATATGACACATTACAAGAGCTGATTGAGACGGATGAGGGATCGCATTATTTAGGAGAGGTAGCGCTTGTTCCGGTCAATTCACCCATTGCGGAATTGAACACCCTTTTTTATAATACGCTCTTTGATGAAAATGCGTCTTGCCACCTGGCGATAGGAGAAGCATATCCGACATGCCTAGAAGGAGGACAGGGACTTTCAAAAGGAGAACTGCTTGCAAGGGGAGCGAACGACAGCTTGACTCATGTCGACTTTATGATCGGGTCCAAGGCCATGAACATTGATGGAGTGCTTGATGATGGGTCAGCAGTTGCACTTTTCCGGTCGGGGCAATGGGTTATCTGATGGCAGCAATCTGGATTTGTATCCCTATCTTTAGGCACGCGTGGAATTCGCATGGCATATGTTGAAGAAAACGCGGTTTGGAGTGGATACGATGTCGATTGCGCATGAGGGAGACATTCATAAGATGCCTTATCACCATTGGGGTATCTCAGGCTATCCGATGCCGGAAGATACGCCATATATCACGCAGGAAGATTCTACCTATTTCGCGCCGAGCAGCGATTTGCTTGAAGCAATTGAGAAGTCGATCAATGGGGAGTACCACGCGATCAGGCGTTATAGTCGCATGCTTGAACTTGCGCCAAGTCCTGCGCTTCAAGCAATCTTAAAAGAAGTTCGCCGCGATGAAAAAAAGCATTTTCACCGGTTTACGTCCATCTATTCAGCATGGACGGGGGGTAGGCAGGTATCGCTTCACAAGAACCGCGTTCCTACTTCATTTGAAGAAGGAGTGAAGGACTCCATTGTCGAGGAACAAAATGACGTGAAGTTTTACAGGGGGATTGCGGAGATGACCCGTTTACCCTACATTCAGCGCTCGTATCTAGATGCTTCTCACGATGAACGGCGTCACGCTAATTGGTTTATTTATATGGATCATTTGTTGAATGTAAGAATCGAAGGCTCTGAAGGTAATTCAGGCACTGAAGGATGACAAACGGTCAATTCGCAGAAAAAAAGCTAACACATAAGCAGGCACCCTCCCTGCCTGCTTATGTGGCATGGATCTTAGTTTATACGAAATCCTAAATCGCTTTCAAAGCAATAAATAAATTGTATAAAAGAGTAATCATAATTCATGGCAATAGAAAAATCTCAAAAATCAACTCTTTTTTTAGGGCGATTTTCTTGATTTGATCGGATTGTGAATTATAAATTAGAAAAAACCACCAAAAACGATACTATTTTGGTATTGCACAAACAAGTTAGATAGTTTAATATCGAAATTAAGCTTCTAAGAGAGCATTTACAGCGAAAAAACCTGAAATGTACTGATTATTTTACCGACTTGGTTTATTGATAAATCCAATTAAGTTGGGAAGGTGCATTAAAGGATGTTTTGAGTGATGTTGTAAGCGTTCGCATTTAGAAGACACCATTCATTATAGGGGGTAGAATTAATGATTCGCAATCGTTGGTTGGCAGTGAGCGCAGCGGCGCTTGTCACGCTTTCCATGACAGCCACCGTGCCTGCACTGGCTGCATCTGGGGCGCAAGGTAATCTTCAAATTTTCAGCTGGTGGACAGGAGTGGCAAGCAGTAAAGCATTGCGCTCGCTGATCAATGTCTACACCGCAGAATACCCGGGAATGAAAGTTACCAACGAAGCGGTGGCCGGTGGAGCAGGTTCTAATGCAAAAGCGGTGCTGGCAAGTCGTATGGAAGCGGGTAACCCGCCGGGAACCTTCCAGGTTCATGCCGGAGGAGGATCACTGCTGTCCTGGGTTCAAGCTGGAGATATGACACCGCTCAATAGCCTCTACCAATCTCAAGGATGGTATAAAGTATTTCCAAAGTCTCTGCTTAATCTGCTTACATTCAACGGTAAAATCTATGCGGTACCTGTCGATATGCAGCGCGGTAATGTGCTGTGGTACAATCCCTCCATTTTTAAGAAATACCACCTGACTGCACCAAAAACATTCTCGCAGTTTTTCCATGATGCAAGTGTATTGAAGAGCCACGGCATCACGCCTTTGGCGCTGGCGAATCACGGCAACTGGGAAGCCACGCTGCTCTTCAGCGATGTCTTACTTGGTACGGTCGGGCCGCAAAAATACGATCAACTATTGACAGGGAAAATGTCCTGGAACACCCCTGGTGTCAAACAGGCTGCCACCACATTTGCAAAAATGATGAGTTTTACCAACAAAGACTTCTCTGCGCTTCACTGGCAACAAGCTGACCAACTCGTTGCTCAGGGAAAAGCGGCCATGAACGTGATGGGCGACTGGGCCCAAGGGTACTTCACCACAGATCTGCATCTCAAACCGGGAAGCGGGTTTGGCTGGGCGCCGACACCAATGACACAAGGCGTCTTCGGAGTGGTCTCTGATGTATTCGGACTGCCATCCAAATTGAAAGATTCGACACCTACCATGAACTTCTTGAAGGTCCTGGGATCCAAGAAGGCGCAGGACATCTTCAATCCGCTAAAAGGCACATTCTCGCCACGACTTGATTCCAATCCGGCAAAGTATGATGCTTACTCTCGTGCTGCAATGAAATCCTACAAAAAAGACAAGTTGGTGCTCGTTATCGGGCAAGGCGCAGTCAATCCCGGCTTCACCAATTCCTTCAATAACGCAATGGAAATTTTCGTCACAGATCACAACGTCAACAGTTTCGTATCGGCGCTCGAAACAGCGGCACAAACCAATCCGCTTTCGTAATGGTAAACTCCCATGGGCGGTCCGCTTAAGTACAGCGGATCGTCCTTCTCTTCATTAAAGAAAGGATTGAAGGAGGAAGGGTATGAATCATGAAGGTGTCCATCGGCGTAAATTTTCCTGGGATACCTTTTCATCAGTGGCGACATTGATTCCATCGCTGATTCTCCTAGGCGTTTTTGTCTACGGATTTATCGCTTGGACCGTGTACGTGTCACTCACGAAATGGAACAGTTTTATTCCTGATTTTTCTTTTGCAGGCTTAATGAATTACATGGCGATCTTCAATACGTATCGATTTCAATCCGATTTACGTAACATCGTTGTCTTTACCGTATTGTTTATCGTTTTATGCCTGGTTGTCGGGCTCGCGCTCGCCATCCTGGTGGATCAAAAAATTAAGGCAGAGGGATTCTTTCGAAGTATTTTTATTTTCCCAATGGCCATCTCTTTTGTGGTGACAGGCGTTGTCTGGTCGTGGATTCTCAATCCCAACACCGGCGTGAATCTCATCCTCAAGGCTTTTGGATGGAAGTCACTGCCGAGTTGGTTTCTTAGTACCACCATTACGCCGAGCATTCCGATTGGGCAAATCCAACTGGGCATTCCCATTGCGCTGCTGGCCGTTTTGATTGCAGCGGTGTGGCAGATGTCGGGGTTTGCGATGGCCGTCTATCTTGCAGGATTGCGGGCAATCGCGGATGACATCAAAGAGGCGGCAAGGATTGATGGGGCAGGGGCATGGAGAATCTTTTTTTCCATAATCCTACCGCAACTAAAAGCAACCACTACGACCATCATCATCATTTTGACGGCGGCATCACTGAAAATTTTCGGTCTCATTTATGCCATGACAGGTCCCGGGCAAGCGTTTGTCACGGATATGCCTAGTCTGAATATGTTCCAAACGACGTTTCAGGGGGACGCTTTTGCGCAAGGCGCCGCCATTGCAGTGGTGTTGCTTCTCTTAATCGCCGTATTTATTATCCCCTATCTTATTTCCACACTTCGTCAGGGGGAAAATTCATGAGCACACTCGCTTGGAAACGCAGTACACGCCTGCTTATTTACCTGGTGTTAATTATTTTGGTGATCCTGTATCTGGTGCCGGTATATGTGGTGGTCGTGACCAGTTTGAAGAACAACGCAGAAGTCAGTCTGACTCAAATGTGGAATTTACCGTCAGTCTTCAGTTTCTCCAGTATCAAAGCAGCGTGGGCACAACTAGGGCCGAATTTTGGCAACAGCTTTGAGCTTGCCATTCCTGCTACTATTCTGTCGGCATTGCTTGGTTCGCTCAATGGCTATGCCCTTTCCAAATGGAAATTTAAAGGCTCCAACGTGCTGTTCTTTCTCATCCTGTTTGGCATGTTCATCCCTTATCAGAGCGTGTTGATTCCACTTTTACGCGTCATGGATACTATCGGCCTTTACAATACCATTGCGGGGCTGATCCTCGTGCATGTGGTCTATGGGATTCCTATTGCTACACTCATTTTTCGGAATTTTTATGTCGCTATCCCCACAGAACTGATGGAAGCAGGCAAAATAGACGGTACAGGCTATTGGGGCATCTTTCGTCATATAATTCTACCGCTCTCGATCCCTGGATTTGTGGTCGCGGGAATTTGGCAATTTACGCAGATTTGGAACAATTTTTTGTTCGCCGTCTCATTAACCAATCCTCCCAATCAACCGGTGACGGTAGCGCTCGTCAACATTGCGGGCAGCCAGACGATCCAGTGGAATGTGCAGATGGCAAGTGCGCTTCTCGTGTCGATTCCTACATTGATTGTCTACATTCTTCTAGGAAAATACTTTGTCAGAGGCTTATTGGCAGGTTCGGTGAAAGGGTAATACGAATCTGGTCAATCAAATCGAAATGCTTTGATCGAAAAGTGTTTGGTGGATGATGAGCGTGGCGGCGCCGATGGCTACTGAATTGGCGCCTGCGATGGTCACTTGTGTTTCGCGGTTGGAGGGGAACACACGGTAGTGAAACATCCGTTCAATTTCAGGCAAAATAAAGGTGGCAGCTTGGGAAATCGTTCCGCCCAAACTGATGCGGTCCGGACTAAGGGCGTTGATGATATTGGCAATGCCAATGCCAAGGTATTGACCGAGTGTATTGAGCGCCCGTATATAGTAACGGTTGTCTGCGTGAGCTTCATTTAAAATGAAATGGATCAGACTCGGAACTTCAATGAACTCGTCGACATTGCCACCTGCTTCAATGATGTACCGGAACAGGCTTCTTTCTGAGGCGTATTCTTCCCAACAGCCATAGTTGCCGCATACGCAGCGTTCTCCCATGGGAAAAATGGTGGTATGGCCAAATTCACCAGCAATGCCGTTCTTGCCTTTAAATAATTGACCATTAATGATAATGCCAGTGCCGATTCCAGCTCCGGCATTGATAAACACGAGACTCTCTTCTTTGCTATTGCCGCGTATATATTCGAACCAGGCACCACAGTTGGCGGAATTTTCAATATAAATGGGTAGTTTCAATTCATCAGTAAGCGTTTTTTGAATATTCCAGTCTTGGATCGGCACCTGGTGCAATGTGGCGATGGTGCCTGTTTCTGAGTTGACTAGGCCTGGGAGGGCAAGCGCAATCCCGATCAGCCCGTGGGGACTGGTGGGTGTCGATGCGATCGCGGTTTTTATTTCTTCTGCGATGGATTGGAGCCAATGATGCTTGCCATCGACAGTCAATTTAGGCAAAACGGCTTCCTGCTTGAAGGCCACCTCTCCGCGAATATTGCATACTACTGTTTTAATCATTTCTGATTCAATATCTACGCCGATGGCATAGGCGCTATTCGCGTTAAATCGAAGCAAAATCGGCTTGCGGCCGCCTGTTGATGTTCCGTAACCAATTTCCTGCACCCAGTTTTCTCTAATCAATTCATCGACGATGTAAGATACTGTAGCTTTGTTTAATCCAGTCATTTGGGCGATATCGATTCGTGATGTGGTGCGTTGATCGCGAATGAATTGCAACACCGTCGCGCGGTTGATTCTTCTCATCGCTGGTGCGTCAACGTTTTGCCTCAACAGGAATCACCTCGCCAAAAAGTTTTACGTAAGAGACTCGTGATGATGATATGATAGTCCTAGAACAATGTACCACGGATTTCGTCGCTTCACCACGAGTAAGAGGGATTGGGCAGGGAGGGTAACGGATGTCACTTTATCGTAAACTGACATTGCTGTTTTTTGCTATCGTTCTATTATTGCTCGGGTCCACCCTCACCATTGTCTACACGCAAAGCAGGGCAATGATGATTTCACAGGCTGAACAAAAAACCGTGCTCCTTATCCATACCATCAATTCAGCGCTTGAGGCGGGAATTCCGGATTATGATTTTGAAGCCATTCTACTCCATTTGAGTGCTCAAAACCCCAATATACAATCTTTCAACATTTATAAATTGAATGGATATTTCTATGATATCGCCTCTACTGATCCTAGCAAAATAGGTTCGCGTGCTTCAAAAACCGAACAATTGGTGATGAGCCAGGGAAAAACGGTCACCACCATGCATAATAATGTCTTCCATATCAGCGCGCCGGTGCTGATCAATGGCGTCAGCATTTACAGCGCAGAAGTCAATTATTCATTAGCGAATGACTTAGCCTCCACGGAGAAACTGCTTTGGTTGTTTCTGATTGTGGGAGTGGTGGCCATTGCGATTGCCGCCTTGGCACTATGGGGATTTAGTAAGCGCCTTCTTTCCAAACCATTGTTAATGATTACAGCGGCTGCCAACGATATTGCAGGGGGCCAATTTCAGATCGATCTCGAAGGACTGGATTTGCGCAAAGATGAAATGGGGATGCTCGCCAGAAGTTTTTTGCGTATGGCGAATAACTTAAGCAATGTAATCGCAGGAATTTCAGAGACGTCTAACCGATTGCAGCGTTCATTTCAGGAATTGGTGACTAGTGGCGATTCCACTGTGCAGGGCGCTTTACATGTCGCAAATATTATGGAGCACTTAAAGAGAACGGTAAATGAGCAACTCAAAAATGCGCAGATGCTGACGGAGCTTTCATTCCGCATTCGGCAAGGGGATGGGGTGGATGAGAATAGGAACAGCCAATGGGTGGAAACGGTGGAACGAAATTTGGAGGAATTGACCAAACTGGCAGATCAAATGCACGGGAAAGCAGCAGAACTGGCGTCCGGGTTAAGTACCATTGTTGCCACGTCGAACAGTCAGGTCAAATGGATTCAGGAGACGAACCGATCCACTGCACAATTAGAGGCGTTGGCTGCGGAATTGAGAGAACTTACTGCCATCTTTGATTCGATTCGGCATCAAGTCCATTAGGTCCATTTCGCCGCCCAAAGCTTCATTTCTTTCAAAATTTGATGCAAATCCTCACCTTTTGGCGTCAACGTGTATTCCACTGTGACAGGTACCGTGGGAAATGCGCGCCTCTCCAAAATGCCGTGCCGTTCCAGATGGCGAAGGGTGTCGGAAAGTGACTTGGGGCTGACGTTGTGGATGCTGCGCTGCAACTCGCCAAACCGCTTGGTTCCTTCAAACAGTTCTCTTAGCACCAGAAATGACCATTTGCCCCCAATCACTTCGAGTGTCTTCTCAATTGCACATTGGATCTCTAAAGGATCCTTCGGTATGTAGTTGCTGATATCCTTAACATCTGATTGTGTCATGTGATCCCTCGTTCATTCATTATAGTTACCTCGAGGTAAGTATATATTGACTTTGTAACAATATCAAAAAAAATTCACTACTTTTTTTTCGATAAAAAGTAGATTACGGTAAGTGTGGTGAAAGCATACGAAACCCAAAATACATAGGGGGAGGCACGGCGCGATGGAATACACTTATTTGGGGAAATCCGGGCTGAAGGTCAGCAGACTATGTCTTGGGACCATGAACTTTGGACCGGAAACAGAAGAAAAAGAAGCATTTCGTATCATGGATGCCGCGCTCGATGCGGGCATCAACTTTTTTGATACGGCGAACGTCTATGGTGGACGCGATCATCGTGGATGGACGGAGGAGATCATTGGCCGCTGGTTTATGCAAGGTGGCGGGCGTCGTGAAAAAGTGGTGCTCGCGACAAAAGTGTATGGCGATATGGATCCTAATGATGGGCCGAACAACGCGGGAGGACTCTCAGCGTACAAGATTCGCAGGCATCTGCATGCTTCGCTTAAACGGTTGCAAACGGATCATGTGGAGATCTATCAGATGCATCACGTGGACCGTAACGTTGGTTGGGATGAATTATGGGATGTGTTTTCGAGCCTTTCAAATCAAGGGGTGATTGATTATGTGGGGTCGAGCAACTTTGCCGGGTGGCACATTGCGCAGGCGCAAGGGGAGGCAAAGGCAAGACACCTCATCGGGCTTGTCTCCGAACA